>DASYPC010000001.1:0-8770 GCA_036007105.1 Burkholderiales bacterium
TCCTCGAACTTCTTCGTCAGCTCGCGCGCGAGCACGATTTCGCGCTCCGTCCCGAAGCGCTCGGCGAGATCCTGCACGGTCTCGAGCACCCGGTGCGGCGCTTCGTAGAAGACGACCGGCAGCGCCGTCTTCAGCGCGGCGAGCGCCTTGCGCCGCGCGGTCCGTGTCGCAGGCAGAAATCCGGCGAACAGATAGCCGTCTCCGGCGAAGCCGCTCGCCGAGACCGCGGCGCCCGCCGCGCTCGGTCCGGGTACGGGAACCACGCGGACACCGGCTCGATGCGCGTTCTCGACGAGCAGGCCGCCCGGATCGGAAACCCCCGGTGTCCCGGCGTCGCTCACGAGCGCGACATCCTTCCCTGCCTGCAGGACCTGGAGCAGTTTCGCGCCGGCGCGCCGCTCGTTGTGCGCATGCAGTGCCGTCGTTGGGGTTGCAATATCGAAGCGCGCGAGCAGCGTCTGGGAGGTGCGGGTGTCCTCGCAGGCAATCACCGCCACTCGCCGCAGTACTTCGATCGAGCGCGGGCTCGCGTCGGCGAGGTTGCCGATCGGCGTGGCGACGATGTAGAGGGTGCCGGTCACTCGGTGGGTCAACGCGCTTCGCTGCAGGTTCGTTAAGCGTACATGAACGAGGCGGGCGCGCGAGCCGAAGAGCTGGTCGCCGAGCTCTTCAGGAGGGCGGGGTTGAGGATCCTGGCGCGCAACTGGCGTTGCCGCCACGGCGAAATCGACCTGATCGCGCAGGAGGGCGGGACGCTGGTCTTCGCCGAGGTGCGCTATCGGCGGAGCGCGAGCTTCGGCGGCGCCGCCGAGAGCATCACCGACGCAAAGCGAAGCCGGCTGGTGGCTGCCGCGAGCTTGTACCTCGCGGGCCGGCCGCAGGTGGATTGCCGCTTCGACGTGCTGCTGCTCGATGCGCTCCACGGCGGGCACATCCGCTGGATCCGCAATGCGTTTTCTGCTTAGCCTGCTGGCCTGCGCGACGGCGCTCGCTGCGCATGCCCAGCCGCCCGCCGCGCAGCCCTCGGTGCGCTTGCTGGTGCAGAACTCTCTGCTCGCCGGGTTTCGCTACGCCGAAGCTGCCGAAGTCTGGCCGCATCTGAGTGCAGGCGATGCGCTCGACCTCGTGCGCGAGCCCGGCAACCCGCATGATGCGAACGCCGTGCGCGTCGAGTGGCGCGGCCGCAAGCTCGGCTACGTGCCGCGCGCCGAGAACGGCGCACTCGCCTGGGCGATGGATCGGGGCGAACCCCTGCGGGCGCGCGTCAGCCGGCTCGCCGAGCACCGCAATCCGCGCCGCCGGATCGAGTTCGAGGTCTATGTCGAGTGAGGCGTGTAGAATCCGCCGCCATGGGACACGCAGAGCAGGGCGCGACGCTCGCAACACGCATCGCCGCGCACTTCTCCGAGAGTGCAAGCCTCAAGGTCGAAGCATCGAGATCGCTCGCCGAGCCGCTCGCGCGATCGGTCGAGAAAATGGTGGCATCGCTTTCCGCGGGCGGCAAGATTCTCGCCTGCGGCAACGGCGGCTCGGCCGCCGACGCGCAACACTTCGCCGCGGAGTTGGTGAACCGGTTCGAAGTCGAGCGCCCGCCGCTCGCCGCGGTGGCGCTCAGCACGGACACCTCGACGCTGACCTCGATCGCCAACGACTACGATTTCAGCCAGGTGTTCGAGAAGCAGGTGCGGGCGATCGGCCGCAAAGGCGACGTGCTGCTCGCGATCTCGACCAGCGGCAACTCGCCGAACGTGCTCGCCGCGATCCGCGTCTCGCACGACCTCGGCATCGGCGTGATCGCGCTCACCGGGCGCGGCGGCGGCAAGATCGGCGCCGCGCTCGCACCCGGCGACGTGCACGTCTGCGTGCCGCACCCCCGCACCGTGCGCATCCAGGAAGTGCACCTGCTTGCGCTGCAT
This sequence comes from Burkholderiales bacterium, assembly GCA_036007105.1. Classification (GTDB taxonomy): domain Bacteria; phylum Pseudomonadota; class Gammaproteobacteria; order Burkholderiales; family SG8-39; genus 2-02-FULL-66-14. Next base: position 1,917 of record DASYPC010000001.1, read on the forward strand.
TGCATCTGCGACGGAATCGACTTTCAGCTGTTCGGAGCCACGAAATGAAGAGCAGGAATCTCCTTCTGGCGCTCGCTGCGCCGTTTTGCATTCTCACGCTCGAAGGCTGCATCCCGGCTGCCGTGGTCGGAGTCGGCGTAGGCGCCGTCGTCTCCGTAGTCGACCGCCGCACGACGGGAGCCCAGGTGGACGACGAGGGCATCGAGCTGCGCGTTTCGAACCGCATCAACGAGCGCTTCGGCGACAGGGCGCACATCAACGTAACCTCGTACAACCGGGTCGTGATGCTGACCGGGGAGGCGTTCGACGTAGGGATGCGGGACGAACTCGAGAAGATCGCGGCCGGCATCCAGGGCGTGCGCGGCGTAACGAACGAGATCCGGGTTGCTCCGATCTCGGCCTATTCAGGGCGTGCGAATGACTCTGCGATCACCGGCAAGGTGAAGGCGCGCTTCGTCGACGCGAACAAGTTCAACGCCGTCCATGTCAAGGTGGTAACCGAGGCGAGCGTCGTCTACCTGCTGGGGATCGTGACCGAGAAGGAAGGAAACGACGCCGCCGAGCTCGCCCGCACCACGTCGGGCGTGCGCAAGGTGGTCAAGGTCTTCGAGTATTGCCAGCCCACTGACGACGCCTGCAGGCCGCGCGAGCAGCCGAAGAGCGGGGACACCAAGGCCCGCTAGGCGTGCCCTTCGCGCGGCCTGCTTTCGAGCGCAAGATCCGCGCGCCGCACGAGGTTGCGCGCTGGCAGGCCGAGATGGCCAGGCCGCTGGTCTTCACCAACGGCGTGTTCGATCTGCTTCACCGCGGTCATGTGACCTGCCTGGCGCAGGCGCGCGCCCTCGGGGCGGCGCTGCTCGTGGCGTTGAACGGGGACGCCTCGGCGCGGCGCCTTGGCAAGGGACCCGGCCGGCCGCTCAATCCCCTGGAAGACCGGATGGCGCTCGTGGCCGCGCTGGAGCCGGTCGATGCGGTGACCTGGTTTGACGACGATTCCCCGCTTGCGCTGATCATCGCTTGCGCTCCCGAGGTGCTCGTCAAGGGCGGCGACTGGCCGGCCGAGAAAATCGTCGGGGCGAAGGAAGTCCTCGCGCGCGGCGGCAGGGTGGTTTCGATTCCGTTCGAGCACCCGCGCTCGACGACTGCGCTGGTCGAGCGGATCAGGAAAGCCTGAGCTCGAAGAAAATCGCGCCCGGCGTCGGCTGCGCCGAGTACGGGCCGGTCTCGCGAAACCCGAGCGAGCGGTAAAGCGCGATCGCTTCGCCCATCTTCGGCAGCGTATCGAGCAGCAGGCGGGCGTAGTACTGCTCGCGCGCCGCCGCGATGACGAGGGCGGCGAGCGTCCGTCCGAGCCCGTCGCCGCGGAAAGCCTGCCGCACGTACAGCCGCTTCATCTCGCCGCGATCGGCATCGAGCCGGCGCATCGCCACGCAGCCCGCCGCCTGGCCGTCCCTGCGCGCGAGCAACAGCCGCCCTGCGGGCAGCGCGTACTCCCCGGGGAGCGTTGCGACTTCCTCGCTGAAGGTGGCGAAACAGCACGGTGCGTCGACCTGCTCGGCGTATTCTCGAAACAGGATCCGTGCCTGCTCCAGGTCCGCGGGCGCGGCCGCGGGAGCGATTTCGAACATGCGACGATTGTCGCGCCGCACCGTTTCCCCGTCCAGCGGGCGCGCTATCATTGGCAGCATGCGCCTGCACCAGATCAAGATCGACTACGTATCGGAGCAGGACCGTTTGCTGATGCAGCTTGCGACCAGCGACGCGCTCGAGGTGCGCATGTGGATGACGCGGCGGTTCGTGAAAGTGCTGTGGCCGCTGCTGATCAAGCTCGCGGAGGAGGCCAGCCCGCGCATCCGCACACAGGCCGATCCGGAGGCGCGGCTTGCGCTCCTCAACCTCGAGCACGAGGAGGCGATGGCGCGCGCCGATTTCTCCAAGCCCTACGACGACGCCACGCGCGCGATGCCGCTCGGAACCGAGCCGCTGCTGCTGGCGCGCATCCAGACCGGCCACGATCCGAGCGGCCAGCCGGTGGTGGCGCTGCATCCGGTCGAAGGGCAGGGCGTCACGCTCACGTTCGACTCCGTGCTGCTGCACTCGGTGTGCCGGCTGCTGCAGGCCGCGGTGACGAAGAGCGATTGGGACATGGAGCTGAAGCTGCCCAGCCTTACGCCGCCCCCGGCGTCCGAGCGCAGCGCGCGCACGATCAACTGAATCCGGCGCAGGCCTGTGAACGTACCTTGCGTACGTTCAACCGAAAGGAGGATCACATGCTGGGCGAAAAAATCGGTGAAGAGTCGGGAAAAGTCACGGGCCGCAGGGTGCTGCCGGGGGAGGGTGCCGGCCCGAAGATGGAGACGTCGTTCGAGTCTGCCGGCACGCTGCTCGGCGTGGCGGAACAAGGCAACGGCACGTACTGGGCGGTGCTGCGCCCCGACGGAACCCTGTACGGCGAAGGACAGGGGATCGCGATGGGCGCTGGTGGCGAGGTCGCTACCTGGACCGGCCAGGGCGTGGGCACGATCAAGAAGGACGGTGCGGTGAGCTACCGGGGTTCAATCTACTACCAGTCCTCCTCGCCGCAGTGGGCGCGCCTCAACAGCGTCGCCGGCGTGTTCGAATACGAAGTCGACGCCCAGGGCAATACGCGCTCGCAGCTCTACGCGTGGAAATAGCGCAGGACGAAGCGCGGCGGCTGCCGCCGCGCTTCATTCCCTGAGCATGTAGAGCTGCCACAGGTCCTTGTGGCTCATGTGCAGCAGCGGCTGGAGCGCGAGGCGCCCGGTAGTCCCGATGCTTGTCTCGAGGTAGCTCAGCTCGGCGAACTTCTCCTTCGTCGCCTCGTCGACGGGAACTACGAAACCGCTCTCGCGCATCATCAGCACCCCCTTGGCGCGGATCGCGAGCTCGGTGGTCAGCCGCAGGTAGCACAACAGGTCGGCAACCACCGGCCCCTTGAACTTGTCCTTGAGGGTGTGCAGATACCTGCCGATCGGCGATCCGGAGAGCTGCCCCGAATTGATCAGCGCCAGCATCTCGGTGTCGGCGTCGAAGCCCTTGCCGAGCCAGTTTCCCAGCGCTTGCTCGCTCCGCGCGAACACCGTGTAGAGCAGCGGTGGCAGCACGATCACGATGCCCAGCGTCGACACGAGCGGCGAGAAGAAGAAGTGGTTGAACGCGGAGTGCAGCACGACCGCGATCGCGAGCCCCGGCAGGAATGCGCCGACGCTCGCGCGCTTCGCGCGCTCGAGCAGCGCAAGCCCCATCACCGCGAAGAGCGCGGTGGCACCGCCGTGCATGATGGCGGTGCCGAAGCCGCGCAGGATCCAGGTGCCGATGCCGGCGTCGGGAAAGAGGTGCAGGTAGTACACGTTCTCGATGACCGCGAATCCGGTGCCGACCGCAAAGCCAAAGATCGCCGCATCCACGAGGAACCCGACCCGGTGCGTCCTGATCATCACCAGGATGAGCAGTCCCTTAAGCACCTCCTCGGTGACCGGCGCGAAATAGCGGCTGAACGTCTTAAACGGGAGCTCCACGAGGGCGAGGATCTGCGCGTTCATCAGGTAGCTTGCGCCGGCAATCGCGGCGCCGAACGCGACCACGACGACGATGTCGCGAAGCTTCACCAGCTTGTAGCTGTCCAGGTAGAGCAGGACCGCGAGGAAACTCAGAACCGGCAGCAGGCCCACCAGACCCGGGCCGAGGACATGGACCGACAATGCTTGGCGCTCCGGTTACATGATCTGGAGCGAGATCATCCACTCATTGCCGGCGCGTTGACCACCGCGATAGCCGACGGCGTATCCGACGGACAGCGTCATTTCGTACCAGTGCAGGAAGCTGAAGCGCAGGTCGGCCTGCGCCCCGAGATTCGTGTAGCGTCGCCGCAAGCTCGAATTCCCGGGCTCGGTCCACAGTACCGACGCGAACACCGCGGGACGGAGCCACGCCAGGTGAAACGCCGGCGTGCCGGCGGATTCGAAGAAGTACGGCGGCAGATTCCATTCGAGCATCGTCCGGCCGAAGCTGCGTCCCGAGATTTCGCCGATGTCGAAGCCCGGAAAGGCGTAGTACTCGCGATAGCGCTTCTCGGACGCGTAGTTCTCGCGCGGGCTCTTTTCGGCGGTGCTGTCGACGTAGTTGTTGCCGAAGCCGCCGAAAAAGAAGTTCGCGTAGGGATTCGTTCGCGCGCCGTCGGCAACGCCGGCGGTGTTTCGCAGCCAGATCGACGAATGGGCGAGCGGCAGGTCGAAGCCGAAATCCACGTCGCCGCGCAGTAGCGGAGTGAGCTCTCCGTCCGCGAGGTTCCCGTTCAGCACCGCGCGCCACTTCAAGCCCTTTTCATCGTCCACGGCGCCCAGCGAGCGTCGCACGTCGGTGTAATACATCCCGACCAGCCCGGTGCGCAGTCGCGTGGCGGAGGACGTCACATTCTGCGTCTGCGGTAGCGTATCGAGGCGGTCGTAGTAGGCGATTTCGGACTTCAGATCGAGGCGGCGCGGCTCGTCGTAGATGAGCAGGTCGTTGTAGCCCACCTTGGCCGCGAAACCCTTGCGGCTGTGCTTGGTGGGACCGAAGATGTCGTAGAAGTCGGAGCTGTTCCACGCCAGCCCGGCCCGCCATCCGAGGTAACGGTACTGGATGTCGAGGTGCGCCTTCTCGCTCCTGGGCAGGCTGCCGCTCGGCGTCACTGCGGCCGTGATGCTGAGCGACGCGAAACGGATCGGGTCCTCGAAGTTGATCCGATATCCAGGCCCGATCGAGTCCTTGTAGCCTTGCAGGATCGGATACGCGTTCACGAACGAGAGCTTCTCCGGCGGATAATAGATGCCTCGGTCGGTCATCTTCACGTAGGTCACGTCGGTTCCGGGCGGCACCTGCCAGGTCGTGACGACCGGGTGCTTTGCGGCCAGCTCCGCCCCGAGGAACTTGATCGCGCTCAGGTCGTTGGTCGCTCGCGGCTCGATGATCGCCGGCACGAACCCTTCCGAGGTGTACGCGAGGACCAGCATCCGCCCGTCGGTAAGCGGCATCGGCCGGAAGAAGCCGGATTCCGCGTTGGTTAGCGCCTCGATCTTGCCGGTGGCTACTTCGTAGCGGTAGATGTTCGACACGCCGGTGTAGTAGCTGCTGCCGTAGAGGTACCGCCCGTCGCGCGAGAACACGAAGCTCTCGGGCACCGACTGACCGAACTTGAACTCGGAGAGCGGCTTCATGTCGCCGGCGAACACCTTCGCCAGCTCCCACACGCGCAGGTACTGCTCGCCCAGGTCGTCGCTAATCGTTGCCGACAGCAGCCGCCCGTCGGACGAGATGTCAAGGTCCGACGGCACGTGCTCCCATGGGAACGTGTGCAGGTCCTTCCAGCCGCCGTACGGCGGCGCGATGTGCACCAGCGTCGCGATACCGTTCAGGTGCCGTACGCCGATCAATGACTTGTCGATCGGGTTGAGCGCGATCTCGCCGATCCGCGCGTCCTCCATCAGCATGCGGCGCGCGCCGGTCTTGACGTCGATCGCCATAAGGTCGCGCAGCGCGAGGTTGTCGTCGGTGTAGAACGCGGTGCCGCTCGACGGATCGAAAGCGAAGGACGTCACTCGGTAGTGCATCGGTCGCTTGATGTCGGCGAGGCGCCGCAGCGTGCCGTCCTTCGTGTTCAGCGCGCCGATGTGCTCGACGAAGCCGGGGTAGCGAAAGCCGCCGTACAGCATGCCGCTCGCTTCGTCGTAGTGCAGCCTCGAAATCGAGCCGGCCGCGCCCGCGCCGAGACGGCGATACGGCGTGACGGGATGCTTTCTTACCTCGGCGAGGTTCGCGCGCTGGAACTCCTGCTCGAAGCGCACCCACTCCTGCCACGCCGCTTCGATCGGGAGGCCGAATACATGTTCGAACTGGTCGGCGTAGTAGCGCTTGCTGCCTTCGTCGCGGCGGATCCATTGCATGACCTTCTCGGGCGAGCGCGTATAAGCGAGGTAAGTGAGAAAGCGCGTGCCGTAGAGGTACGCGCTGGCCAGCGCCCGGAAATCGACGCGCGCTCCGCGCGAGGCGAGCCCGAGCGGGTCGTAGAAGTGCGCGTTGTCGCGCACCATCTCACGGAACACCATCTCGTCGTAGCCGCTCTGAGCGCGGCCCAGACCGCCGTTCATCCAGGTCTCGCTGAACACCGCAATTCCCTCGATCAGCCAGCGCGGCGCCGCTATGCGCGGGATCGTAAGGTAGTTGTAGAGGAGCGATTCCGGCTGGTCAGGGGTCGCCTGAACCTTGCCGAAGAAAAACGTCCGCCACGACCGATCCTCGCTCGATGCAACGTCGGCGGTCGCCGTGTGGACCAGCTCGTGATTCATCAGCGTGTACATCCGCTCGCCGGCAGGATACGTCTCGAACGCGCGCGATTGCGGCGCGACGTCGAAGACCAGCCGGGAGTTGGGCGCCGGCACTGCGCTTGCGTTACCGTAGTCGGCGAAGTCCTTCAGCAGCACCGTCGTCTTTTGCGACGGCGTCCAGCCAAAAATTTTCTTCTGCCAGGCGAGCGAATTCGTGAACGTCCGCACGGTGTGCGGCGTCAGGAACCCGAGGGGATCGAAGTAGATGAGGCGGAGGTCCTCCGTCTCGATGAAGGACAGGCCGAGCTCGTCTGCCGCGCAGACCGCCGGTGCCAAGGCCAGCAAAAGGCAAGCAATGCGGGCCCGCACGTCCGGCACTCCCCCCAAAGTGAAAACGGACCCGGAGGATACCTGCGCGCTGACTGCAAAAGCAAACCGCCGGCGCTAGGCCGGCGGTTTACGGTCAGGTCCTGCCGAGTTGGATTATTGCGACCCCTGGGATCCTTGCGAGCCTTGGGATCCCTGCGA
>DASYPC010000002.1:0-3710 GCA_036007105.1 Burkholderiales bacterium
GCCGCCGAACCCGACGCGGCGAGCGCCGCCGCCGATTCGCCAGCGAGCCGCGCGAGATTGTGCTGGATCACCTGGAACTTGCCGATCGGGCGCTCGAACGCGACGCGCTCGGTCGCGTACGCGACCGAGCGCTCGAGGATCGCCTGCAGCGCTCCGCTGATCTGCGCTGCTCGCACCGCGGCGCCCATCGTCTGCAGCGTTTCTTCCGTTACCTTCTCGGACACGTCCGCGATCGCGATGGGCTTTGCGCCGACGCAGAGAACGTCGTCGCGCGGCTCGCCCGCGATGTTCGCGCGCTGCTCGATCCGGCAATTCCCGCGCGGGACCAGTGCAACGACACGCCCGTCCACCTTGTGCGCGATGAACGCGAAATGCGCCGCGTCGCGAGCGAAAGGAACCGCGTACGCGCGGCCGGTGATGTTGCCTCTCGAGTCGAGCAGCAGCTTCTCGCCCTCGCCCACCGGCGCGACGCTGAGCGCTCCCGAGGGAACCCGCAATCCAGCCTGTGCGAGCAGCCATCCCGCGAGCAGCGTCTCGGCGAGCGGAACGGACACCGCGAACGAGCCCGCAACGCGCAGGATCTCGAAGCCATCGGCGATGCTCGCGCCGGCGCCGTCGAGCGATTCGGGAACCCACGCGCGGGTAAGGCCCGCTTCCTCGAGCTCGCGCCAGAGCGCCGCCTGCCACGCATCGTCCCTCGCGTTGACGACCGCCTGCGGATCGGCGAGGTCGCGGAACATCCGCGTGGTCGTTTCCACGAGCAGCTCGCGCGCCTGCGTCGCGCCGACGGACTCTGCGTGGCCCACGCGGTTTCCCGGCTAGTGCTTGTACTCGGGCTCGCGCCGGTCGAGCATCCGCTTCAACGCATCGAAGTGGTGCTCCCAATGCGGCTTGCCGGCGTACTGCGGGCCGCCAATGGTGCGCATCGTCAGCTCGACGACCGGCTGCGGAATGCGCTTGATCTTCTGGCCGGTCCACATCGCGTAGAGCTGTACTTGCGCGGCCCGCTCCAGGTAGTACAGAACGTCGTAGGCTTCGGCAACCGACTTGCCGACGGTCAGCGCGCCGTGATTTGCCATCAGCATCGCTTTCTTGTCGCCGAGAACGCGCGCGAGGCGCTCGCCTTCCTTCGGGTCGAACGCCGGACCGGTGTAGAGATCGTCATAGACGAGGTGGTTCATCAGGCCGCACTCGGTCTGCCCGATCGGCTTGATCTGCGGATCCTCGAGGCGCGCGAGCGCCGAGGCATGAGGCATGTGCGTGTGCATCACGCACACCGCATCCGGATTGAGCCGGTGGATCGGTGCGTGGATGCAATACGCCGAGCGCTCCGCCTCGCCCTCGCCTTTGAGGATCTTGCCGGCATAGCTCACCTCGAGAAAGGAGCTCGCGGTGATCTCGGACCAGTGCAGGCCGAACGGAATCTGCAGGTAGCGGTCGTTCCTGCCGGGGACCGCGCACGTCAGGTGATTGAAGATCCCCTCGCTCAAGCCGTGGTGATGCGCGATGCGATGGGCGGCCGCCAGGTCGACGCGCATGCGCCACTCGGCGCTGTCGGTGCGCGCATCGCCGTTTCGTTTGGCAGTCTTTTGGGATACGAGCTTCATGGAAGTGCCTCGCAAGGAAACAGGTCTGCCGCTATTAGATCAGAGCTTGGGGCGCGTGGGGGATGGAGTTCCACTGTTCCGCGTCGTGGCCGTAGAGAAGCACGACCCCGCGACGATCGCGCAGTTCGCGCAGCACCGAAAGCGAATGCGTCATCTCGCCAACGTCGTGCGTGTTGCCCGGCAGGATCGACTGGTCGAGGTGCCCCTGCGTATAGGCCGCATCGGACGTAAGCACGAACTGGCGCCCCTCGCCGGCCCGGATCCACAGCGATTGATGCCCCGCGGTATGGCCTGGAGTGGGAAGCAGGACGATCGTGCCGTCGCCGAACAGGTCGTGCTCGCCGTCGATCAGCCGGTAGTCGAGCGGATGGTCCCAGTCCTTCGGGTTGTAGCGACTGCGCCCGGATCGTGCGAGCTCCATCTCGGCGCGCTGCACCAGGATCGCCGCGCGCGCAAACGACGTGTTGCAGCCGCAATGGTCGAAGTGAAAATGAGACGACACCACGAAGTCGATGTCGTCCGGGCGCACGCCGAGGGTCGCGAGCTGGCTGACGACGTCCTCTCCGGCCCGCGAGCGGATCGCGAAGAGCCCCGCCACGCGCTTGCCCAGCCGGCCGACCGGATCGGTCAGCGCGTCGCAATGAATCCCGGTGTCGAAAACGACTTTGCCGCGCGGATGCACGATCAGATAGCTCGAGACCGGCGTGACGAGCTGCGTCCCCGGCTGCGCCGCGGGAAAGAAAAGGCTGCGGTCGAATTCCAGCGACCCGCACGAAAGGGCGTAGACGCGCATGATCGACTACGATACCCGATTCACGACCCACGCTACGCCAGGAAGCCCAAATGCCCGCCACCGTCATCGATTCACGGATCTTCGGCAACCTGTTCAGCACCGCGGCGATGCGCGAGGTCTGGTCGGACGAAAGCCGTACCCGCAAGTACCTGGAGATCGAGGCGGCGCTCGCCCGCGTGCAGGCGCGGCTCGGGATCATCCCGCAGCCGGCGGCCGACGAGATCGTGCGCAATTGCGACCTTTCCAAGATCGACATGGGAAAGCTGCGCGCGCGCACCGAGCAGATCGGCTACCCGGTGCTCGGCGTCGTCTCGCAGCTGAATGCGCTCTGCCGCGACGGGCTCGGCGAGTGGTGCCATTGGGGCGCGACCACGCAGGACGTGACCGATACCGCGACGGTGCTGCAGATCCGCGAGAGCCTGGCGCTCGTGGACGAAGAGCTGAAGGAGCTTTCCGGCTCGCTCGCTGCTCTTGCACGGAAGTATCGCGACACGCCGATGGCCGGGCGCTCGAACCTGCAGCAGGCCACGCCGATCACGTTCGGCTACAAGATGGCGACGATCCTCGCCGGCATCGAGCGCCACCGCGAGCGCCTCGCGCAACTGAAGCCGCGCGTCCTGATGGGCGAGTTCGCCGGCGCTTCCGGCACCCTCGCCTCGCTCGAGCGCGGCGCGCTCGAGACCCAGGCCGGGTTGATGCACGAGCTCGGCCTCGCGCAGCCGGTCATCGCCTGGCATACGGTGCGCGACACGATCGCCGAGACCGGCGCGTTCCTCGCGCTCGTCGGCGGGTCACTCGGCAAGATCGCAATGGACGTGAAGCTGCTGATGCAGACCGAGGTTGCGGAAGTGTACGAGCCGTTCGCGCCCGGGCGCGGATCGTCGTCGACGATGCCGCAGAAGCGCAACCCGGTCTCGTGCCTGTACATCCACGCGGCGGCCGCGATGGTGCGCCAGCATGCGGCCGCGCTGACCGAGGCGATGATCGCCGACCACGAGCGCTCGACCGGCCCGTGGGAAATCGAGTGGATCGCGCTGCCCGAAGCGTTCTGCCTCGCTGCGGGCGCGCTCAGCCAGACGAAGTTCGTCCTCGCCGGGTTGGAGGTAGACGAAAAGCGCATGCGCGCCAACCTCGACCTGACGAACGGCCTCGTCGTATCGGAAGCGGTGATGATGGGGCTCGCGCCGTTTCTCGGCCGCGAGCGCGCGCACGACCTCGTCTACGACATCTGCCGCGATGCGATCGCACAGAACCGGCCGCTCGTCGAGCTGCTCGCGGAAAACGCCGAGATCGCGAAGCACGCGGACCGC
>DASYPC010000003.1:0-2541 GCA_036007105.1 Burkholderiales bacterium
GTTTACTGGTCGGTCGTGCTCTGCAACACCGTCGTGCCGCAGGCGCTGTGGTTCGCGCAGGTTCGCGCGAGCCCGGCATCGCTGTTCGTGATCGCGATCGTGGTCAACGTCGGCATGTGGCTGGAACGCTTCATGATTGTCGTGACCAGCCTGCATCGCGACTATCTGCCCTCGGCCTGGGGCATGTTCTACCCGACGTTCTGGGACCTGGCGACGCTCGCCGGGTCGCTCGGCTGCTTCGCGCTGCTGTTTCTGATGTTTCTGCGCGTATTGCCCGCCATCTCCATCGCCGAGATGCGCAAGCTCGCGCGCAAGAAGGGCGATGCGCATGCTTAGAGACTCCGGCATCTATGGGATCATGGCGGAATTCGCATCGCCGCAGGCGCTACTGGCGGCGGTCGCACGCTGCCGCGAGGCGCGGTATCGCGATCTCGAGGCGTACACGCCGTTCCCGGTCGAAGGGCTGGCTGAGGCGCTCGGCTTCACGCGCAATCGCGTACCGCTGCTGGCGCTGATCGGCGGGATCCTCGGCGGGGCAGGCGCGTACTTCATGCAGTGGTACAGCGCCGTCATCGACTATCCCATCAATGCCGGCGGGCGACCGCTGCATAGCTGGCCCGCGTTCATCGTTCCAACCTTCGAGCTCGCCATCCTCGGCGCGGCGCTCGCGGCATTCTTCGGCTTCCTCCTGTTGAACGGCCTGCCCCGCCTGCGCCACCCGGTGTTCAACGCGCCGGACTTCGATCTCGCGTCCAAGAGCCGTTTCTTTTTGTGCATCCGCTCGTCCGACCCCCGCTTCGATGCGGAGCCGACCGAGCGCTTGCTACGCGAGTCGCAACCTGTGCGCGTCATGCGCGTCGAGCGGTGATCGCGATGGCGGCGTCAACTGCGCATTCTCCGTGGCAGGCGTGGCCCGCCGGTGCCGGCGCGTTCCTGCCGCAACCGCCGCGGCCGAATGAATTCGGCCCTACGAAATGGCTGCGAACCGGGTGCCTGCTGACGCTGGCGTTGCTTCTCGGCGGTTGCGAGAAAACCTTCGAGAACATGTACGACCAACCGAGGTACAAACCACTCGCGCCGAGTCCGCTGTGGGCCGACGGCCGCTCGTCGCGGGCGCCGGTCGGCGGAACCGTCGCGCACAGCGAAGGCACCCTGGCGGACAGCTCCAGCGGCCGCCTCGGGCAGGTCGCGATCGATCCCGACGAGCCGTCGCGAAACAAGGCGCAGCGCAGGGCGTGGACCCTGCCCCTGCTCGAACGCGGGCAGCAGCGCTTCGGGATTTTCTGCGCGCCTTGCCATGGCGACGCGGGCGACGGCGACGGCATGATCGCGCGACGCGGCTTCCCGCATCCTGCGTCCTTCCACATCGACCGGCTTCGCAATGCAAGCGACGAGCATCTCTACGCGGTCATCACCCGCGGCTACGGTGCGATGTATTCTTTCGGCGCGAGCGTCCCGCCCGACGACCGGCGCGCGGTCGTCGCATACATTCGCGCGCTGCAATTGAGCCGGAATGCGAACCTCGCCGATGTTCCGGCCGACGCCAGGCTAGCGCTGGAGCGAAGTCCTCGATGATCCCCGATCTTGCCGACCCTCGCCTCCGCCGCACTGTGCTCGCGCTCGGCGGCGTTGCCGCCCTCGTGGCGGTGCTCGCGTGGCGGCTGGACACGGCGCGATTTTTTCAATCGTGGCTGCTTGTCTGGCTCTTTGTTCTCGGCATCGCGCTGGGCGCGCTCGTCAACGTGATGATCCACGAGCTCACCGGCGGCGCCTGGGGCTTCGCCGTCCGCCGTCCGCTGGAAGCGGCGATCGGAACCGTGCCCGTCGTCGCCGCGCTCGGGCTGCCGCTTGCCTTGGGTCTCGCCGAGCTTTTCCCATGGGCGCAACCCGACGCGACCGAGGCTGTCATCACCGCCAAGCGTTGGTACCTCAACCCGACGGCATTCGAGCTCCGCGCGCTCGCGTACTTCGCGCTGTGGATCGCGCTGAGCGTTGCGCTGCGGCGTTTCTGGCGCAGGGGCGAAACCAACGCCGCGGCCACGCCCTACCCGGCGCTGCGCGCGATCTCGATTATCGGCCTGCTCGTTTACGCGTTGACGATGACGCTCGCAGCGGTCGACTGGATCATGTCGCTCAGCGCCGAATGGTATTCGACGACCTTCGGACTGCTGATCATGATTGGACAAGCTCTGTCGGCGTTCGCATTCGCGGTGGCCTGTTCGGTGCTCGGAGGAAGCCTTCGCGGCAGCACAGCCGAAGGCGCGCGCACGGCGCAGGACCTGGGCAACATATTGCTGACCTTCGTCATGCTCTGGGCGTACCTTGCGTTCACGCAGTTTCTCGTCATCTGGGCTGCCGATCTTCCCGCCGAGATCGGCTGGTACCTGGCGCGCTCGCAACCTGCGTGGCGATGGCTGGCCATCGCGGTACTCGTCTTCCAGTTTGCGCTGCCGGTCTTGGCGATGCTGTTCCGCTCCTTCAAGCGCGACCCGAGGCGCCTCGCCTGGCTGTGCGCGGCCGTGTTGATCGCCCACTGGGCGG
>DASYPC010000004.1:0-4839 GCA_036007105.1 Burkholderiales bacterium
CGCGGTAGATGCGACGTCCCCGAAGCAGTTGCCACAGGCTCGACCCGATGTAGGCGAACAAGAAGAACGGACCCCATGCTTCGTACTGCCTGACATGCACATGCTCGTGGGATCGCGCAGCCGCCAATTCGGCTTCGCTGACACCGAGGATGACGTGACCGAACGTGATTGCGTTGAAGCGGAGCTTGCTCGTGACCCACGAGGCAAGCAAGCCGCCTGAAAACTCAGCGGCACCGCGCACCATGCGAAGCCGGCCACCGAGCGCGAGCACTGCAACGCCAGCGAAGAGACCCAGCAACGTATTGGGACTCGCCCACGCATAAGCAGCGAGTCGACGTGCGATGTTCATGACGCGGGATTCGACGCTAGCTGAACGCCTGGATCCCCGTGATCGCGCGCCCGAGGATCAGCGCGTGGATGTCGTGCGTGCCTTCGTACGTGTTGACGACCTCGAGGTTGACGAGGTGCCGCGCCACGCCGAACTCGTCGGAGATGCCGTTGCCGCCCATCATGTCGCGCGCCATGCGCGCGATGTCGAGCGACTTGCCGCAGGAGTTGCGCTTCAGCAGCGACGTCGTCTCGACGGCCGCGGTGCCTTCATCCTTCATGCGCCCGAGGCGCAGGCACGCTTGCAGGCCGATCGTGATCTCGGTCTGCATGTCGGCGAGCTTCTTCTGGATCAGCTGGTTCGCGGCGAGCGGGCGGCCGAATTGGGTGCGATCGAGCACGTACTGGCGCGCGCGGTGAAAGCAGTCTTCGGCGGCGCCGAGCGCGCCCCAGGCGATCCCATAGCGCGCCGAATTGAGGCAGGTGAACGGTCCCTTGAGGCCGCGCACTTTCGGGAATGCGTTTTCCTCGGGGCAGAACACGCCGTCCATCACGACTTCGCCGGTGATCGAGGCGCGCAAGCCCACCTTGCCGTGGATCGTCGGCGCGGAGAGGCCCTTCATGCCTTTCTCGAGCATGAACCCGCGGATCTCGCCGACGTGGCCTTTCTCGTCGACCTCTTTCGCCCAGACTACGAACACGTCTGCGATCGGCGAATTGGAGATCCACATCTTCGAGCCGCTCAACTTGTAGCCGCCGGCGGTCTTCTTCGCGCGCGTCGCCATCGAGCCGGGATCGGAGCCGTGGTTCGGCTCGGTGAGGCCGAAGCAGCCGATCCATTCGCCGCTCGCGAGCTTGGGGAGGAACTTCTTCTTCTGCGCTTCGCTCGCGAACTCGTAGATCGGCACCATCACCAGCGAGGATTGAACGCTCATCATCGAGCGGTAGCCCGAGTCGACGCGCTCGACCTCGCGCGCGATGAGGCCATAGCTCACGTAGTTGAGGCCGGGGCCGCCGTACTCGGCCGGGATCGTCGGGCCGAGCAGGCCGAGCTCGCCCATCTCGCGGAACACCTTCGGATCGGTCTTTCCCTCGCGGAACGCTTCCAGCACGCGCGGCAGCAGCTTCTTCTGGCAATACGCATGCGCTGCGTCGCGCACCATGCGTTCGTCCTCGCTGAGCTGGTCGCCCAGCAGCAGCGGATCGTCCCAGGCGAATTTCGCCTTGGCCTTCGACTTTACGGGTGCGTCCATGACTAGATTCCTTTCATCGATCGCGGCACTTCGTGTCCTTCGAAGTGCCGCGAAACCAGCAGCGCTTCCTCTACGCGCTACTTCACGCTTTCCAGGATCACCGCAAGCCCTTGCCCGACGCCGATGCACAGCGACACCGCTGCATAACGCCCGCCGGTCTCCTTCAGCTGCCGCGAGACGGTCAGCGCCAGGCGCGCGCCGGAGCAGCCGAGCGGATGGCCGATCGCGATCGCGCCGCCGTTCGGGTTGACGCGCGGGTCCTTGAAATCGACATTCATCAGTTTGAGGCACCCGAGCACCTGGCTCGCGAATGCTTCATTGATCTCGATGACGTCCATGTCCTTCAGCTCGAGCTTCGCGCGCTCGAGCGCCCGCGGAATCGCGTAGGCCGGGCCGACGCCCATGATGCGCGGCTCGACCGCCGCGGACGCCGCGGAAAGGATCTTCGCGATCGGCTGCTTGCCGTTCTTCTCGCCCCAGGCGCGACTTGCCACGATGAGCGCCGCAGCGCCGTCGTTGACGCCGGATGCGTTGCCGGCGGTCACCACGCCGCCCTCAAACAGCGGTTTCAGCCTCGCGAGTGCTTCCAATGTCGCGTCGCGGCGCGGGTGCTCGTCGGCTTCCATCTTCTCGGGCGCTACGTCCTTGCGCTTCGACGCAAGCGCGACGGCCAGGATCTCACCCTTGTAGAAGCCTTCGGCTTCGGCCTTCGCGTATTTCTTCTGCGAGCCGAGCGCGAATTCGTCGGCCTGCGCGCGCGTGACGCCGAACTCCTTCGCCACGTTGTCGCCGGTCTCGGGCATCGACTGGTCGCCGAATTTCTGCTTGAACCTCGGATTGGTGAAGCGCGAGCCGATCGTCGTGTCGTACATCTTCACGTCGCGCGAATAAGGCGACTCGGCCTTGGCAAGGACGTACGGTGCGCGCGTCATGCTCTCGACGCCGCCTGCGATGTAGAGCGAACCCTCGCCGCAGGTGATGGCGCGCGCGGCGTCGGTCACCGCCTGCAGGCCGCTCGCGCACAGGCGATTGACGGTGACGCCGGGCGTCGTGGCGGGAAGTCCCGCCATCAACGCGGCGAAGCGCGCCACGTTGCGGCAGTCCTCGCCCGATTGGGTGACGCAGCCGAAGACCACGTCGCTGATGTCCTCGGGGTTGACGCCGTTGCGCCTGACCACCTCGGCAATGACTTCGCCGGCGAGGTCGTCGGGACGCACGCCCGCAAGCTTTCCGGCGTGTCGGCCGATCGGGGAACGCAGGCCGTCGTAGATGTACGCATCGAGCATGATTCGTTACTCCGGAGTGAGAAGGGAAACACCGAGCCGCGCTCTGCGCTTTAGCCACGGGCTCGGGCGATACCGCGGGTCCTGGTAGAACGAGTGCATGGCCTCGAGCACGGTGAGCATCTTCGCCGCGCCGATGGCGTCGCCCATCGCCAGCGGGCCGCGCGGATAGCCCAGGCCGAGCATGACCGCGGCGTCGAGATCGGCAGGGCTTGCGATGCGCTGCTGCACGATGTCGCAGCCGATGTTGACGATGTGCGCGACGACGCGCTGCGCGACGAAGCCCGGGGAGTCGTGGATCACCGAGACCGGCACGCCGTCGGCAGCGAGCAAGGCGTGTGCTGCGTCGCGTATTTCCGGCCGGGTCACGGGCGTCGTCATCAGCGTGCGCCGCTTCGAGAAGCCGAAGACTGGATCGACCGCGATCGTTCGCGCCGGGTCGATCAGCAGCTGAAGCGCGGTGGTGGTCGC
The DNA here is from genome assembly GCA_036007105.1 of Burkholderiales bacterium. Lineage (GTDB taxonomy): Bacteria > Pseudomonadota > Gammaproteobacteria > Burkholderiales > SG8-39 > 2-02-FULL-66-14. Next base: position 3,335 of record DASYPC010000004.1, read on the forward strand.
ATCCTGCCCGAGCGGCGCGACGAAGCAGATCGCGTCCGCAGACGGCTTCGCGCCGGCTTCGACCGTGGCGCCGAGCTTTTGCAACAGCTCTTTCAGCGCGGGCGCGTTCGAGGCAACCCAGACGTTCGATGTTCTACCCTGAGGCACCGGCGGCTCGGGCACTTTCTCCGCAGTTCCGTCCTTGCCGTACACGTACCAGCCGCGACCGCTCTTGCGGCCGAGCAAGCCGGCGGCGACGCGCGGCTCGAGCAGGTACGACGGGCGGTATTTCGGCTCCTGGAAATACTGCTCGAAGAGCGACTTGTGCACACCGTGGTTGACGTCGAGCCCGACCAGGTCCATCAAGCCGAACGGACCGAGCCGGAAGCCCGCCGCGTCGACGAGGATGCGGTCGATCGTAGCGAAGTCGGCGACGCCTTCCGCGAGCACCCGCAGCGACTCGGGGATATAGCCGCGCCCGGCGTGATTGACGACGAAGCCGGGTGTGTCCTTGCAGCGCACCGGCGTATGCCCGTATCGCTTCGCGAGCGCGGCGAGTGCATCCGCCACCCAGGGCTCGGTGAGCTCGCCCGCCACGACTTCCACGATCTTCATCACCGGAACGGGATTGAAATAGTGATAGCCGGCGACGCGGCCGGGCCTGCGGCACGCGGCCGCCATCGCGGTCACGGAAAGCGAAGAGGTGTTCGAGGCGAGGATGCAGTCCTCGCGCACGATTCCTTCGAGCGCGCGGAACAATTCGCGTTTCGGCTCCAGTTGCTCGATGATCGCCTCGACGACCACGTGCGCGGGTGCGAGGTCTTCGAGGGCGCCGACGACTTCGATGCGCCCGAGCGTGGCCGTGACGTCCGCCTGCTGCACGCGGCCCTTTTCCGCCAGCTTGCCGAGCGCCTGGGCGATCGAGTCCCTGGCGGCCTGGGCGGCGCCCGGCTTTGCGTCGAACACGAGCGTGCGCGCGCCACATTGCGCGAGCACCTGCACGATGCCGCGCCCCATCGTGCCGCTGCCGACGACGGCTGCGACGAGGTCGTTGCGATGGACATCGAGCATGGGGACGATTCTACGACGGCGGGGCTATAATCGCCGCGGCCCCGATTCTATCCGGAGGAGGATGATGAGGGTTTTGATGTGGGGCAAGTTTGGTGCGCTCTTGGGCATGTTATTGGCGTTGTTCGCGGCCGAGGCGCTGGCGCAAGCTTTTCCGGCCAAGCCAATCACTCTCGTCTGTCCGTGGCCGCCCGGAGGCTCGACAGACCAGCACTTGCGCAAGTTTGCCGAGATCGCGGCGAAGCACATCGGCCAGAACATCATTATCGAAAACAAGCCGGGCGCGAAATGGGGCGAGCAGACGTTCAAATCGGAGCGCTCGACGATCGAGCGCGTCGGGTTGCTCGCGAAATGACAACAAGGAGGCGCACATGAAGTATCGCAAGATCCTTCTCGCCTACAACGGCTCGCAGGAGGGCAAGCGCGCGCTGCTCGAGTGCGCGGACCTCGCCGGTTTC
>DASYPC010000005.1:0-5062 GCA_036007105.1 Burkholderiales bacterium
CAAGCCCCTCCTCTCCTTCCAAACCGGCTCGGCGCCGCGGAGACTGCCGTGTGGTTTAGTACTAAACACACTATACTAAACTAAACACAATTGCAAGCGTCGCGGACGCGTGCGCAGGATTCGGTCCAAGAGTTCGAGCAACGCCCCGGAATCGAAGGGCGTCGCGAGCCGGCACACCGGGACGCCGCGCAGGCTTTGCACCCGATCGATGTCATTCGTTCCTGGCAGGCTCACGCTGGTGAAGATCACATCGAACTTGCGCCGATCGATCAGGCGGAGGACTTTCTGTGCGTCGGGCATCTCGGTCACTGCATGTCCGGCGCGCGTCAGCGTAAAGCGCACCATCTCGCGCACGGCGATCGAGCCCTCCACGACCAGTATCGACGCCATCGCAATTTCGCTCCCGATGCCTAGGCGCGCCAGCGCAGCGCTGCCGTGTGTACCGGTGCGTCCCACAGACGCTTCAAGTTGTCATCCAGCATCGACAGCGTGATCGAGCATCCCGCCATCTCGAGCGACGTGACGTAGTTGCCGACCAGCGAGCGCTCGACGCGTATTCCGGTGCCATCGAGCAAGCGCCGTGCGGCGTGATAGACGAGGTACAGCTCCATCAGTGGCGTGCCGCCGAACCCGTTCACCAGCAGGATCGCCTCGCCGTGCGCCGCGTCGCCCAGATCGCCGATCACCGCGCGCATCATGTCGGCCACCACGAGGTCGGCCGGCATGAGCTTCGCGCGACGGCGGCCAGGCTCGCCGTGGATGCCGACGCCGAGCTCCATTTCGTCATCTGCAAGCGAAAACGTCGGCTTTCCCGCCGCCGGAACGGTGCAGCTCGTGAGGGCGACTCCCATCGAGCGAGTGAGGCCGTTCACCTTCTCGCCAAGCGCCTTAAGCGCGGCCAGCTCCGTAAATTCCTCTGCCGCTGCGCCGACGATCCTTTCGACGATCAGGGTCCCCGCCACGCCGCGCCGCCCGGTCGAGTAGGTCGAGCGCGCGACCGCGACATCATCGTCCGTAACCAGCGTCTCGACGCGGCCGGGGGCCGCCTCCTTCGCCATCTCGAAATTCATCACATCGCCCTCGTAGTTCTTGACGATGTACAGGACCCCTGCCCCGGTATCGACGGCCGCCGTAGCGGCGAGCATCTGGTCCGGCGTGGGCGAGGTGAACACCTGCCCGGGACAGGCCGCATCGAGCATGCCGAGGCCGACAAATCCGGCGTGGAGCGGCTCATGCCCCGAGCCGCCGCCGGAAACGAGCGCTACTTTGCCCTGCGTCAGGTTCTTGCGCCGCACGAACTTTCCGCCCTCGCCTGGCGACACGATCTCGGGGTGTGCCGCGCAGAAGCCCGCCAAGCTCTCGGCCATGACGCTGTCGACCGCGTTGATCAGCTTTTTCACAGTTTGTCCCCTACGAATTCGGTGACTGCCTCGATGATCAGCTCCGACGAGCGCGCGCCCGGGTCCATATGGCCGATGCTGCGTTCGCCGAGAAAGGACGCGCGGCCTCGCGTCGCCTGCATCGGCACGGTTGCCTGGGCCGCCTCGCGCGCCGTGGTCCGCAGCCGCAGGCAAACATCGGAGCCGTTGCTGTTGCGCAGGGCGTCCAGCACCGGGATCAAAACGTCTAGCATGGTCTTCTGGCCCGCGTCCGATTTGCCGCGGCGCTTGACCGCGTCCACGGCCGCGGCAAAGGCGCGCGCCACGTCCTGCCGGCTCGCCTGCGCCGGCATCTGCCGGCCAAGCGTCATGAAGAGCGTCCCGTAGAGCGGGCCGGAGGCGCCGCCGATCGTCCTGACGAGCGCCATGCCCCCTTCAGACAGCGCATCGCCGAGCGGCAAGGCACCGAGGCGGTCGACGTCCGCCAGCACCGCCTCGAAGCCGCGCTTCATGTTGATTCCGTGATCGCCGTCGCCGATCGCCTGGTCGAGACTGACGAGCTCGCCGGTGTGACCGATCACGCGCTCGGCCACGGCGCGGAAGAGCTCACGCTGAGCAGCAGGATCCAGTTGCATAAGGTGCCCCTTCACGCCTGCTTTGAACGGTCGCCGATGTTTAGTGTTTTGTTAAGTATGAAGCGTCGCGCTAAACATCGCGGCTGTCAAGCACTTTCTTCCGAGGATCCAGCGGAACGGTGTTGGCGAAGTAATAGGGTGAGTCCTTGAGACACCCCCGGCCTCTAACTGCGAAGGGAGGTTACATCTCCAGGTCGCCGCCATCGGGCAGCAAGACCGATCGACGCTCTGGGCACAATCCTTGCTGGACAGATAGCAGCTTCGGACTGACTATGAGCATCCGCAACATACCGACCGGCGAGTGGCCAGCGTTTCTGGACGGCGTAGCGCGGGAGCATCGCGCATGGCTCGCTACCGTCGAGCGAAGCGGCTTGGTGGAGGCGCGCGAGGAGCCGCTCAAATCCATTTCCGCCGATGCAGGAATCGACATCCGCATCGGCGACCGGACCCTTCACGTGGAGCGGCCGCAAACCGTGCGCGTCGAGGAAACGGCGGAAGGCGCGACGCAAGCGCTGCACATCGATGACGCAACGGGCGAGCGCCTCACATTGCGTTTTCGCGTGGCGGTCGCGCCAGGCGCGCTGGACGGAGTGGCACCCGCGGAGCTTTAGCAGTTCAAGTCGTCGTCAGCGGTCGTAAATGCCGCTGGCACCAGTCCCGCACCATCTCGGCCACTTTTTCCAGCGCACCGCTCTCCTCGAAGAGGTGCGTGGCGCCGGGCACGATCTTCAGTTCCACGGGCGCACGCATGCGCCTCATTGCCTGCTGGTTGAGGTCGATCACGACATCGTCGTTGCCGCCTACGATGAGCAGCGTCGGTGCCCGCACGCGTTGCAGCGCGTCGCCGGCAAGATCCGGCCGGCCGCCGCGCGATACGACTGCGCGTGTGATCTCGGGCCGCTCGGCGGCTGCGATGAGCGCCGCGGCGGCTCCGGTGCTCGCGCCGAAAAACGCAAGCGCGAGCGGTTGCAGCTCCTGCCGCGCGCGCGCCCAGTCGGCCGCGGCGACGACGCGCCGCGCAAGCCGGTCGATGTCGAACCGGTATTCGCGCGTCCGGTCGTCAACGGCTTCTTCCTCGCGCGTCAGCAGGTCGAGCAGCAACGTGCCGAGCCGGCCACGTTCGAGAAAATCGGCTACGGCGCGGTTGCGCCGGCTGAAGCGGCTGCTGCCGCTGCCGTGAGCGAAGATCACCAGACCGTACGCCCGCTCGGGCACCTTGAGGTCGGCTTCCAGGCCTGCCGTGCCCGCCTGGATCCGGACTGCCTCTTCGACGACCCGGTTCGGCATTCTCAGATCCCGGACGGATAGGTTTCGGGAAGATCGACTTCGTCGCGCGCCCAGGCTTCCAGCGGCTGCAGGGCCCGCGTCTCGTCGATATGGATGACCGCGTCGAACTGCTGCGCCAGACGCGCGCCGAAATAATGGCTCGGCCGTTCGGTTTCCGGCCTATAGATGACGCCGATCGCCCGCTCCAGGCGCTCGCTCCGCAGCGCCTCGCGCATCCGTCCTTCACGCAACAGAAGCAGGAAACGCCCCAGCCCTACCTCGTGAAACAGCCGCTCGTAGCTGCCGCTCAGTGACGGACGCACGCGCCGCTTCTCCGCGGGATCGCCCCAATTGCGCGCGGCCGTGACGCTTCCCGTGTGCGTCGTAAAGCCGACCAGCCACGCGTCCCGGCCGAAGCGCTGCCGCACCAGTTGCCCGAGATTCAGCTCGCCCCGCGCGCTCATCTGCGTGGCGCGCGCGTCTCCAAGGTGCGAATTGTGCGCCCAGATGACCGCGCGCGAACCCGAACCGGCATAACCGAGCAGGTGCTGCAGCGTTTCCATCATGTGCGTGTCGCGCACGTTCCAGGAGTCGGCGTCCCCGGCGAACATGGCGCGGTAGTAGGTCTCGGCATTCGCGATCAGGCGCGCGTTCTGCTCCGCAAAGAAGTACTCGTCCGGCGCGACGCGGCCATTGCGCGCCGCGTATTCGAGCGCTTCGCGCCGCAGGTCGACGAGCTGCGCGGTGACGTCGTCCTCGCAACTGCGCGACATTCCAAGCCGGGTCGAATAGCCGTACGCCTGCGGGTCCTCGCCGAACATCTCGAAACACGCGTAGCGCTCGCGCGCCCGCGTCGCAGCGGCGGGGTCGACCTTGTCGAGATACTCGAGCACCGCCTCGATCGACCGGTGCAGGCTGTACAGATCGAGTCCGTAGAAGCCGGCACGCCTTTGTTCAGCCAGCGAAGCGTTGTGGGCGCGCAGCCAGCGCAGGAAGTTGACGACCTCGCTGTTGCGCCACATCCAGCGGGGAAAACGCGTGAAGTCGCCGAGCGCGGCCTCCGGCCCGGCCTCGCTCGAAGCGCCGCGCACCCAACGATTGGCGCGGTATGCGTCGGGCCAGTCCGCCTCCGCGGCCACCAGCGTGAAGCCGCGCTCGCGAATCAGCACCTGCGTCAGCTCCGCCCGAATTTGATAGAACTCGTGCGTGCCATGCGACGCCTCGCCGATCAGCACGAGCCGCGCGTCGCCGATCGCATCGAGCAGCGGCCGCAACCCGCGCGAAACGTTCTCGAACCGCAGCGCCTCGCTGCGAATCGCTGCGACGGCCGGATCGGGCATCAGGGCACCTCCTGACGCACTGCGGCGCGCTCGCGCAGCAGCGCGCGCACTTCGGCATCGCTCGTCTGCTCGAAATCCGCATACCACTGCCCGACCGCGGCAAAGCGCTCGGGCTGGCGCGCGCAGACGACCTCATCGGCGATTGCGGCAAGCTCGGCGCAGGTTTGCGGCGCGCCGACCGGCACGGCAACGACAATCCGCGCCGGCGCGCGCGCCCGGACGGCCTGCACCGCCGCCTTCATCGTCGAGCCCGTGGCAAGTCCGTCATCGATCAGCAGCACCACGCGGCCCCGTACCTCTACGGCTGACCGTCCGTCGCGGTAGGCGCGCTCGCGGCGCTCGAGCTCCGCGCGCTCCTCGCGCGCCGTCTCCTCGATGGCCGAGGCTGGAATGCTCAGCATCGCGACGACCTCGTCGTTCAGCACGCGCACGCCGCCCGAGG
>DASYPC010000006.1:0-10727 GCA_036007105.1 Burkholderiales bacterium
CGCTTCTCGATGTCCGCCGCCACGCGCGTTACCGCGCTCTTGTCCGAGACGTCGAGCTGGATTGCTTCGGCGCTGCCGACCGCTTTGAGTTGCGCGAGCCCGGATTCGTTCGTGCGCTGGGTGCGGCCGGAGATCACGACCCGGGCGCCCGCCTTCGCCAGCTCGAGCGCGCCGGCAAGGCCGATGCCGCTGCCGCCGCCGGTGATCCAGGCGACTTTCCCCTTCAGCTCAGCGCCGGGCATATTGGGTTGCGCCGAACAAATTCTCTTTCTGCTCCTTCGTCATCTCGGTGCGCCGCCGGTCGGCGAGCACCTGCAGCGCGCGCTGCACCGCAGGACGCTCCAGAATCGAATCGCGCCAGCGCTTGAGCAGCGGGTACTCATCGATATTCACCCCCTGGCGCTCTGGAAAACGCAGCCACGGCACGGTGGCCATGTCGGCGATCGTGTACTCGTCACAGGCGAGGAACTTCGACCCCTTCAGCTGCCGATCGACCACGCCGTACAGGCGATTGGCCTCGTTCTTGTAGCGGTTCATGGCGTACGGGATCTTCTCGGGCGCGTAGCCGAGAAAATGATGCGCCTGGCCGAGCATCGGTCCGATGTGTCCCATCTGGAACATGACCCATTGCATCACCTGCCAGCGCGCGCTCAGGCGCTTGGGCAGGAAGCGGCCGGTTTTCGAGGCCAGGTAGAAGAGCATCGCGCCCGACTCCGCCAGCGCGAACGGCTTGCCGTCGGGCCCGTCGGTATCGACCATCGCCGGCATCTTGTTGTTCGGCGAGATCTTCAGGAACTCCGGCTTGAACTGGTCACCGGCGCCGATATCGATCGGGTGCACGCGGTACGGCGTGCCGGTCTCTTCCAGCATGATGTGGATCTTGTGCCCGTTCGGTGTCGGCCAGGTGTAAAGCTCGATCATTTTTGTTTACGCCAGTTTGACCAGCTGTTTGCCGAAATTCTCGCCCTTGAGAAGCCCGATCAATCCCTTGGGTGCGCGCTCCAGTCCCTCGAGGATCGACTCGCGGTACTTCAGTTTCCCGGCGACCACCAAGTCGAGCAAGGCCTGGTTCGCTTCCGGATAGCGCTCCTGCCAGTCGAACACGATCATTCCCTGCACCTTGATCCGGTTGACCAGGATCGAGCGAAACATCTTCACCCCGTACGACTCGGTCGAGTTGTAGTCGGAGATCAGGCCGCAGACTATGATTCTCGAGCGCAGGTTCATCAGCCGCAGCAGAGTGTCGAGGATCGGCCCCCCGACGTTCTCGAAGTAGACGTCGACTCCCTTCGGGCACGCCTCCTTCAAGCTGACGTACAGATCGCCCGATTTGTAGTCGACGCAGGCGTCGAAGCCGAGCGACCGGACGTAATCGCATTTTTCCTTGCCGCCGGCGATGCCGACCGCGCGGCAGCCCCACGCCTTCGCGAGCTGGCCGACCACCATCCCGACTGCGCCGGAAGCCGCGGACACCACGACAGTCTCGCCCGGCTTCGGCGCACCGATTTCCTTCAGGCCGAAATACGCCGTGCGCCCGGGCATGCCGAGACATCCGAGATAGTAGGAAAGCGGCGCTCGCGAGGCATCCACCCGGGTCAGCATCTCGCCCTTGACGCAACCGTAGAGCTGCCATCCGGCCGGCGCGGTGACCGTGTCGCCGGGCTTGAAGCGCGGATGGCGCGATTCGACTACTTCGCCGGCGGTCTCCCCGGTCATCACTTCACCGATCTCGACGCCCTTCACGTAGCTCTTCTGCTGGCTCAACCGTCCGCGCATGTAGGGATCGAGCGAGAGCCACAGGTTCTTCACCAGCACTTCGCCTTCCTTCGGCGACGGGGCCGGCGACTCGATCAGCTTGAAGTTGCTCTCGGTCACCGCCCCCGAAGGGTAGCTCGCGAGCGTCCAAGCCTTGTTCTGTGGCATATCAGCCGAGCGCTGCGAAGCGCGCGAGGTGATGATCGGCGTCGCCGAACTGCTGCGCGATCATCGTCAGCCGGCGGAACGTGTGCGACACCTTGAGCTCCTCGCTCATGCCCATCCCGCCATGAAGCTGGATCGCTTCCTGGCTGATGTGACGGCATGCATCCGCGATCTTGATCTTCGCGGCCGATACCGAACGGCCGCGCTCGCTCGCGTCGGACGCCGTGTCTGCTTTCGACGCAGCGAGGCAGGCCATCGATTTCGCCTGCTCGTAGCTGATGTACATGTCGACGATGCGGTGCTGCAACGCCTGGAACGTGCCGATCGGCACACCGAACTGCTTGCGCGTCTTCAGGTACTCGAGCGTCGTGTCGCACGCAAATTTCATCGCGCCGACCGCTTCCGAGCAAACAAGCGCGGTAGCGAAATCGGTCGCTTCTTCGATCAGCGGGACCGCGGCTCCGTCGCCGCCGAGCAGCGCATCGGTCCCGACCTTCACCGACTTCAGCACGATGTCGGCAGCGCGCATTTCGTCCACCGTGCGATACGCCTTGAGCGACACGCCGCCGGCATCGCGAGGTACGAGGAACAGGCTCACGCCTTTGTCCGTGCGCGTCGAGACGACCAGCGTCTGGGCCATCGGCGCGCCGAGCACGACGCATTTTTCGCCCGACAGCTCCCAGCCGCTTGCCGAGCGCACCGCCTTGGCCTGCACCCGCGCGGTGTTGTAGCGCGCCCCTTTCTCGGTATGCGCGAAAGCGAGCCGGACCTTTCCTTCCACGACACCGGGCAGGATCGCTTTCTTCTGCGCGTCGTTTCCGGCGCGCGCAACGAGTCGCCCGGCCAGCACCGTCGTCAGGTACGGTTCCACGATGAGCGCATCGCCGAATGCTTCCATGACGCCCATCAGGTCGACCGCGCCGCCGCCGAACCCGCCGTGGTCCGTGGAGAACGGGATTCCGGTCACGCCCATCTCGGCCAGCTGCGCATAGACCTGCGGGCTCCAGCCCTCGGCGGAAGCGACCAGCTTGCGGCGCTTTTCGAATTCGTAGTCCTTCGACAGGAACCGGCGGACCGAATCCGCCAGCAGTTGCTGCTCTTCGTTGTAATCGAAGTTCATGGTTGCCTCACAATCCGAGCGTCATTTTCGAGATGATGTTGCGCTGGATCTCGTTCGAGCCCGCGTAGATCGAGGCCTTGCGGAAATTGCAGTAGCGCGGCGCAAGCCCTGCGGTGAAAGCGTCGAAATCGGCATCACCGTTGGCAGCCTCGAAGGGCTGCGCGAGCGGCCCGACTGCCTGCATCATCAGCTCGGTAAGCGACTGCTGGATCTCGGTGCCGCGAATCTTGAGCATCGACACGTCGGCGCCCGGCGGCTGGCCGCTGCGCCGCATCTGGTCGAGGAAGCGCAGGTTGGTGATCTCGAGCGCCATCAGCTCGACTTCGACGCGCGAGATGCGGTCGCGGAAGCGGACGTCCTCGGAGAGCGGCCGGCCATCGTCGCCGGGCTGTTGCGCGGCGAACTCTTTCAGCTTCGCGAGCTCGCGCTTGGACGCACCGATCCGCCCGGTGTTCATGCGCTCGTGGCCGAGCAGGTACTTGGCCACCGTCCAGCCCTTGCCTTCCTCGTACACGAGGTTCTCAGCCGGCACCTTGACGTCGTCGAAGAACACTTCGTTCACCTCATGCCCGCCGTCCATCAGGATGAGCGGCCGCACGGTGATGCCCGGCGTCTTCATGTCGATCAGCAGGAACGAAATCCCTTCCTGCTTCTTCGCCATGCTGGAGTCGGTGCGCACGAGGCAGAAGATCCAGTCGGCGACATGCCCGAGCGTGGTCCAGATCTTCTGGCCGTTGACGACGTAATGGTCGCCGTCGCGCACGGCCTTGGTCTTGAGCGATGCAAGGTCCGACCCCGAGCCGGGTTCCGAATAGCCCTGGCACCAGAAGTCGTCGCCGTTATAGATCCGCGGCAGGAAGCGTTGCTTCTGCGCATCCGTGCCGAAGCGCAACAGCACCGGCCCGCACATCGAAAGCCCGAACGGGATCAGCGGGGGCGTTCCCGCGTAACCGCACTCTTCCTCGAAAATGTAGCGCTGCACGACGTTCCAGCCGGTGCCGCCCCATTCCTTCGGCCAGGCGGGCGCGACCCACCCCTTCTTGGCGAGGATCTTGTGCCAGCGCATCAGATCTTCGCGGCCAAGCTCATCGTAGTTCGCGATCTTGTCGCGCAGATCCTGCGGCAGGTTGGCGCCTAGCCAGCCGCGGACTTCGTCGCGAAACGCCAGCTCGTCCTTCGAATAGTTGAGGTCCATGCGATGCCCTTTGTCACTCCGGCGGGACCGGGATTATCGCGCCATGCAGCGCTCTACGAAAGGGCTTTGCATTGTTTCAAACGAAACGTGGAATCGCGGCGCTGCGACGCCCCCAATCAGCGGCGTTCCGGGTAGCTCACTGCCATCCCGGCACGCACGTCCTGCTGGATGCCGTATTGCGCGAACGGATAGCGAAAGCCGTTCTTCGCGAGCGCCTCCATTCCCGCAATCGCCTTTGCGACGTCCTCCGGCGGCAGCGCCATCAGCATCTCGTCGTCGAGCACGCCGCCGTAGCGCCGTTCCGCAAAGCAGGGGATCGAAAGGCTCGGGCTTCGCGTCGCGAGCGCGCGTCCCCAGGAATCCGCGCAGGCCGATTCGCCCACCACGCTCCAGTCGAAGCGCTTGTAGCCGGACCATTGCAGCCCGTTGATGAAATAGATCATCGCGCCCGGGGTGGCGTAGAACAGCGCGATGTCCGGCGGATCGAGCCGCCCCGACGCGAGCGGCGCCACCGCAAGCGCCCGGTATTTTCCGCGCGGCACGACGTTCATCGCCGCCTGGTGCTTGCCGGCGTCTTCCAGCGTGGCGAACCACACGCCCTTCATGTGCTGGCCGGAGTACCACTTCTCGTCCTGGCCTCCGAGGCCCACCACCGAGCGGCACTGGTCGCCCACCAGATCCTCCGCAGTCACGCCGACCGTCCAACCGAGGCGCGCCGCTTGCGCGACGATCTGGTCGAGCGTGTGCACGCTGCCTTTCGGCCGGCGGATCTTCGGGATCGCTTCCATTTCGGCCTTGCTCTCGAAAAGCTTCATGCCGAACGGAATCGCGCGCAGCTTGAGAACTCGCTCCAGGTCGGCGGCCAGCGCCTTGCAATCGATGCTCATTCGAAGCCTCCTTTCTACGCGGCGCCGAGGTACGCCTTCTCGAGCGCGCCCGCGGCGGCAATCTCCGCCGCGCTGCCTGAGGCGACGATTGCCCCGCCGTCGATCACGTACGCGCGGTCGGCAAGCGCAAGCGCAAGACCCGCCATCTGATCGACGAGAAGAATCGTCGCCTCCTCCGCGCGCAGGCGATCGAGCGCGGCAAAAAGATCGTTGATCACCTGGGGCGCGAGCCCCAGCGACGGCTCATCGAGCAGCAGCAGCCGCGGACGCCCCATCAATCCGCGCGCGATCGCAAGCATCTGCTGCTCGCCGCCCGAAAGCAATCCGGCGCGCTGGTGCAGGCGCTCGCGCAGGCGCGGGAAGCGCTCGAGCATGCGCTCGGTCTCCGCGGCCGGCACGTCCTTGCGCAGGAAGGCGCCGAGCCTCAGGTTGTCCAGCACCGAAAGCTCCGGGAATACCTGCCTGCCTTCCGGCACGAGCACGATGCCGCGCGCCACGACCTTGTGCGCCGGCAACCGTGAGAGGTCCTCGCCGTCGAGCGCGATTCCGCCCTGCACCGGCCGGTGCAACCCGGAGAGCGCGCGCATCAGCGTCGATTTGCCCGCGCCGTTCGCGCCGAGCACCGCGACCATCTCGCGGCCGCGCACGTCCAGGTCGATGCCCTTGAGTACCGGCTCGGCGCCGTACCCTGCCCACAGCGATGCCACGTCGAGCAGCTTGCCGCCGAGGCCCGCCTTCGCGACGCGATGCGCTACCGGGCGCCCGTGATCCTCGCCGAGATAGGCTTTCTTCACGGCAGCATCCTCCTGCACGGCAGCGGGCGCACCGCGTGCGATCGGCGTTCCCGCATCGAGCACGACGATGTGGTCCGAGATGCCCATCACGACCGACATGTCGTGCTCGACGAGGACCACCGCAATGCCGGCGTCGGCAATGCGCCGCAGCAGCCGTGCAAGACGCTGCTTGTCGTCGCGCGCAAGTCCCGCCGCCGGCTCGTCGAGCAACAGCACGCTCGGCGAAGTCGCGAGCGCGCGCGCGATCTCGACGTGGCGCCGGTCGACATGCGGCAGATCCGAAGCGCGCGCGTGCATGTCCGCGCGATAGCCGACGAAGGCAAGCAGCGCTTCGGCGCGCGCTTCCCGCTCTTCGCGCGGCAACGCCGCGCGGCCGAGCCGGCCGCGCGCCTGCGCGATCACGAGGTTGTCGAGCACCGAAAGGCTGCCGAAGAGCTGCGAGGTCTGATAGGTGCGCGCGAGCCCCGCGCGCGCGATGCGCCATGCGGGCAGGCGCTCGAGTGCCTGTTCGCCGAGGCGGATCGTCCCGGTGTCCGGTCGATAGAAGCCTCCGAGCATGTTCAGCACCGTGGTCTTGCCCGCGCCGTTGGGACCGATCAGGCTCGTCACGCTCGCGGGCGTCGCGGAGAACGTGACTCCGGTCGCCGCCTTCACCCCGCCGAACGCGATCGTGAGGTCCTCGACGCGCAAGGCAGCGGCGCTCGCCGGTCGTGCCGGCGGCGCTTCGCGCTCGGGCCGTGGCGGCGCAGCGGCGCAGCGTCTGCCGAGAAAGCGCGCGACTTCCCCGACTACGCCCTCGGGCGCGATCCACAGTACGAGGAGAAGCAGCGCGCCGAAGAAGAGCAAGCGGTACTCGGCGAGTCCGGCAAGAACTTCCGGCAACAGCACGACCAGCGCCGCACCCGCCAGAGGCCCCGTCACCGTGCCCGCGCCGCCGATGATCACGACGAGCACGAACAGGATCGATTGCGAGAACGTGAACGTCGACGGCGTGACGAAACCCGAAAGCGGCGCGAACAGCGCCCCTGCAAGTCCGGCGCACGCAGCCGAAAGCGTAAACGCGACGGTCTTCACTGCGACCGGGTTGAGGCCAACGGATTCTGCGGCGGTCTCGGAATCCTTGACCGCGCGCATCGCCGCGCCCCAATTCGAAGCTGAGAGCCGCCAGCAGCCCACCAGCACTGCTGCAGCCACCACGATCGCCGCGAGCGCGACGCCGCGCTCGCCGAACGAGTAGCCGAACAATGCCGGCGACGGAATCCCCATGATGCCGTTCTGCCCGCCGGTGACGCCGCGCCACTCGACTGCAACATGCTCGACGATGAAGCCGAATGCGATCGTCACCATTGCGAGATACGGCCCGCGCACGCGAAGCGCAGGCAACGCGAGCAACGCGCCGGTCGCCGCCGCAAGCAGCACCGCGAGCGGCAGCGCCGCCCAGAAGCTGATCTTCGCTGCGGTCGTCAGGATCGCGACTCCGTATGCGCCAAGAGCGTAGAAGGCAACATGCCCGAACGAAACCTGGCCGGTCAGCCCGAGCAGCACGTTCAGCCCCATTCCGGTGATCGCCGTCAGCGCGAGCGTCGCCATCACGAACACGTAGTAGCTGTTCGCGACCGCGGTGAAGACGAGTGCCGCCGCGAACAGCGCTGCGAGCGCGAGGAAGGGCACGAGCTTCATACTTTCTTCACCGCGGCACGGCCGAAGATCCCGTTGGGCGCGATCGCAAGCGCGACGATCACCAGCGAGAACGTGACGATCTGCGTGTACGCCGAGCCGAGCAGCGAGGTGATCAGCGCTTCCGCCACGCCGAAGAGGAGCCCGGCCAGCATCACGCCCCACGCGCTCGCAATGCCGCCGAGGATCGCGACGGCGAATGCCTTCAGGCCGAATACTGTTCCCATGTCCGAATGCACGTTGAAGAGCGGTGCGATCAGGATTCCGGCGGCGCCGGCGAAGACCGTGGATACGGCGAACGCAGCCGAGATCGCGACGGGCACGTTGATGCCGACGAGGCGCGCGGCGTCCGGGTTCTGCACGACCGCGAGCAGCGCCTTGCCGAGCCGCGTGCGCCGCGAGACGAGATGCAGCGCCGCTGCGAGCCCGAGACCGACTGCCGGAATGACCGCCTGCAGCGGCGAGACGCCGACCTCCAGCACTTGCGTCGAGCCGGTCGCCCACGGCAGCACGAATCCGCGCGGCTCCTTGCCGAACGTGAAGAGCACGAGGTTGTCGGCGACGATGCCGAGCGCGACCGTCGCCACCAGCCATGCGTTCGAGCCGCGGCGCACGAACGGGCGCACGGCGACAAGCTCTACGATCAGTCCGTAGAGCGCGCACAGCGCGAGCGCGACGAGCGCCGCGCTCCAGAAAGGCCAGCCGAGGCTGACCGCGAAGGTGTAGGCGAACACCGCGCCGAGCATCATCGAGCTGCCCTGCGCGAAGTTCACCGTGCTCGACACCGCATAGGTGACGTAGAACCCGAGCGCGAGCAGCCCGTACATGCTGCCCAGGCCCAGCCCCGAGATCAGCGCCGACGTGATCAGCATCGGTCAAGAAAACGGCCGCGCAAGGCGGCCGTCATGCGAATGCGGGATTGCAGCCAGCCGACCGGTTACTTCATGCCGACCGGCAGGATCTGGTTGTCGATGAAATGCGTCCAGACGTAATCGTTTTCGTTGACTGCATCGTGGTTCGCCGGAGAAAACGGGTTCACGTAGTTCTTGATGAGGCCCTGGTACTGCGCGATCTTGTAATAGCCCTCGCGGATCGCAGGTCCCGAGGTCGAGCCGGCGTTCTCTATGGCAAGGGCTGTGAGCATCATCGCGTCGTAAGCGTTCGCAACGCCGACCGCGGGCGTCACGTCCCCGGGCCCCTTGACGTCGGGATACTTCGCCATCAGCGCCTTGAGCACTTTCTCGCCCACCGGCGACTGCTTGCCGAAGAAGCTGTACGTCTGGATGAAGTGCACGTCCTTCGCGCTCGGGCCGGCGAGCTCGGTGAAGCGCCCGCCCGCGGGTCCCCAGTGCGAAACGATGGGGGGCTTCCAGCCCATCCGGTCGAGCGACTTCACGACCTGCGCCGACGGGCCGACGTTGCCGACGAGGAACAGGCAATCCGAGCCGGCAGCCTTCAGTCGCGTGAGGTGCGGCACGACATCGACGTCGTTCATCTCGAACTTCTCGATGCCCGCGGGCTTCAGGCCCTTCGCGCCGAGCGCCGCCATCAGTCCCTTCTCGTTCGATTCGCCCCACGGGTTGTTCACCAGGATCATCCCGCAGTTCTTCGCGTTGAACGTCTTCTGCGCGTACTGCAGCATCGCGCGGTTGACGATCTCGTCCACCGCCGACACGCGGAACACGTAGTTCGGGTTCGCGCCGTTCTTGGTGATCGGCGTGCCCGCGGCCCACGGCCCCATGAACGGGATCTTTTCCTGGTTCACGATCGGCACGATCGCGAGCGACACCGGCGTGTCGAGGCCGCCGAAGAGCACCGCGACTTTTTCCTTGAACAGCAATTCGCGCGCGGCCGTGACTCCCTTTGCCGGCGTCGCCTCGTCGTCGCGGCGCACGAGCTCGAACTTGCGGCCCCTCAGCACGCCGCCCTTCGCGTTCAGTTCGTCGATCGCGACCGTGACGCCGCGCGTGATCGCCTCGCCGGCGCGCGCGGACTGGCCGGAAAGAGCGGTCACCAGCCCGATCTTGATCGGCTCCTGCGCCAGCGCGGGCGCGGATACAGCGAGTGCGAGCACGATAAAACTGCGAAGTCCGGCCATGACGGTCTCCCTGGCTAGGTACGAGAAGGTTGGCCGCAACTGTAGCAGGAGACGGGCCATGCTAGGCTTGCGGCGTGGACGATCCCGTGAAAATCGTCGAGGAGTACCTGCGGCTGCATATGATCCCGGACCCGGATTCGGCGCGGCAATTCTGCGCTCCGGACCTCGAGATCCGCTTTACCGGCAATCGGCTGATGCACGACCCCGCCGAGGCAACCGCCTTCAACAAGGCGCGCTACAAGTGGGTCAAGAAGAAGTTCGGCCCGACGCACATCGTCGCGGGAGGCACGCCCGAGGAAACGATCGTCTACCAGACCGGCACTCTGTACGGCGAATGGCTGGACGGCACGCCGTTCGAGGGCAACCGCTACGTGGACCGCTACTTCGTGCGGCGCGGCAAGATCGCCCGCATGGAGGTCTGGAACGACAGCGCCGAGTGGCTCCTGGTTCGCGCCGGCCTCGCTCGGCCTTGACGCGCCCCGCGCTGGTGCGCGGGAATCGCGCCATGCACCGGAAAACAACCTTGCCGCTGCGCAGCCACGGGCGCTACGAGTATTCCGCGATCACGCAGCGGCCCGGCTACTCCTGGCCCGGCGGCAGGCGGCTCGCGGTGTACATCGGGTTCAACGTCGAGCACTTCAGCTTCGGCGAAGGACTGGGCGCGGCGCTGGGTCCGACGAGCCCCGAGCCCGATGTCCTCAATTACTCCTGGCGCGACTACGGCAACCGCGTCGGCGTCTGGCGCTGCCTGGAGTTGTTCGAGCAATTGCGGCTGCGCGTAGGCGTGCTGCTCAATACCGCGCTCTACGACTACTGCCCGGAAGTGATCGCCGCGTTCGCGCGGCGCGGCGACGAGCTGATCGGCCATGGCCACACCAATTCCGTCCGGCAAGCTGAAATGACCCCGGCTGAAGAGCGCAAGCTGCTGCGCGATTGCCGCGAGCGGATGCGCAAGGAATCCGGGCGTGCGCCCGCCGGTTGGCTCTCGCCGTGGATTTCCGAAAGCTTCGCCACGCCCGACCTGCTCGCCGCCACC
>DASYPC010000007.1:0-11732 GCA_036007105.1 Burkholderiales bacterium
TCGCATTCCACTTCGTGAGCGACCAGGTGGAACGCCTGCTCGGTTATCCGTCGCGCCAATGGCTCGAGGAGCCGAATTTCTGGCGTAACCACACGCACCCGGAGGATGTCGCCTGGGCCGGGGAGTATTGCGCGCGCGCCACCGCGGAGAAGCGCAATCACGAGTTCGAGTACCGCATGGTCGCGGCGGATGGCCGCACCGTCTGGCTGCGCGACCTGGTCGCGGTGGTGGTAGAGCAGGGCGTCGTCGTGAAGTTGCGCGGGATTATGGTGGACGTCACGGACCGCCGCGGCGCCGAGCAGGCGCTGCGGAAATCCGAGGAACGCTTCCGCGCGCTGACCGCGCTGTCTTCGGATTTCTACTGGGAGACCGATCGCGAGCATCGCTTCGTGATGATGGAGTACGGGAAGTCGTTTCGCGGGCCGATGCCGAGCACCGAGTACGCGGGAAGAATCCGCTGGGAGATTCCGTCGGTCGCGCCCAGCGAGGAGGGATGGCGGGCCTATCGGGAAACGGTGGCTGCGCATCACCCGGTGCGCGGTTTCGGGTTCGCGCGCCGCCTGCCGGACGGCGAAATCCGCCATTACGAGGTCGACGGCGATCCGCTATTCGACCCGAGTGGCGCGTTTCTGGGCTACCGGGGCGTGGGGCGCGACGTGACCGAGCGCCTGCGCGCCGATCGGGCGCTGCGGGATAGCGAGCGGCGCGTGCGGGCGCTGCTCAGGCGCCTGACCGCAACCCAGGAGGCAGAGCGCCGCCGCATTGCCGCCGATCTGCACGATTTTGTCGGCCAGAACCTGACCGCGCTCGGGATCGGGCTGGAGACCCTGCGGCGCCCCTCGTCTGCGGACGCAGAGAGGCACGCCTCGACATTCGACGGGCTGCGCAATCTGCTCAAGGAGACGATGGATACCGTGCGGCAGACGATGTCCGACCTGCGTCCGCCGCTCCTCGATGACTACGGTCTGCTGGCGGCACTCGAATCGCACGGCCGGCAATTCTCCCTGCGAACGGGCCTCGTGGTAGCAGTCCAGGGCCAGCGCATCGGCGCGCGTCCCGCACCGAACGTGGAGCTGGCGCTGTTCCGCATCGCGCAGGAGGCGCTCGCCAATGCGGTGAAGCACGCCGGAGCATCGCGGGCGGCGGTTGCGTTGACCTGCAAAGGCGGCTTTCTGCGCCTGTCGATCGAGGACGATGGCAGGGGATTCGCGCAACCGTCCGGAGCCCGTGCAGCGCTCCAAGGCGGCTGGGGGCTGCCGATGATGCGCGAGCGAGCGGAAGAGGCGGGAGGAACATTGCGCATCGAGTTCCCGGCCAAGGGTACGCGAGTCGTCGCCGAGGTGCCGCATGTCGATTCGAATCATCCTGGTTGACGATCACGCGGTCGTCCGCGAAGGCATTGCGCGGTTGCTGGAGGGGCAGCCGGACATGCGCGTGGTCGGGACGTTTGGCGCCGGACGTGACGCGATCCGCTACGTCGAGAGCGCAGAAGCCGATGTAGCCGTGCTCGACGTCGCCATGCCCGACCTGAACGGGATCGAAGTGGCGCGATACCTGCAGGATGCGGCGCCCGCAACGCGCATTATCATGCTTTCGATGCACGCCGATGTCGAGTACGTTCACCGCGCGTTGCTTGCGGGCGCGCAGGGATATGTACTCAAGGACTCGGCCGGCCGCGTATTGATCGAAGCGGTGCGCGCGGTGCACGAAGGTCGGCGCTACATCTGCGAGCAAATCGGAGCGCAGGCGCTCGAGCAGTACTTTCGCGAGCGCGGCATCAGCGATCCGCTCGCCCGCCTGAGCGCACGCGAGCGCGAGGTGCTGCAGCATACGGTCGAAGGAAAGACGATCGTGGAAACCGCCGAACGGCTCCAGCTATCGCCGAAGAGCGTCGAGACCTATCGCAGCCGCCTGATGTCGAAACTCGAAATCGAAGATATTCCGGCGCTGGTCAAATTCGCGATCCGCTACGGCATCACCAGCGTGAATTAAGGACAAACTGTCGTCGTTTCCCGACGTCGGTTTTTCGCGGTATCACGACGCGTCAAGCTTTCCTGACAGACAACTTCAGTTCCATCGCATAACTTTTGTTCACGAGAATCGCAGCCTTAGGGAAGGATGCAGGGTATTGGCGACAGCGTCGCAGACGCACGACGGAAAATGCTGCAGCGAGGTGGAAAAGTTCACTGACTGCGGCTGCACTAAATCAGAAAATGATGCGTCACGGTTGATAGCGGGGGAGGGGCCGAAGGAGTTTTACGATGCGTCGTCTTCAGCAGGTCGGTGCGGCGTTCGCGAAGCGGCGAGCGAGCGTGTCATGACAGTCGGACAGCCGATTCGTGTCCTGCTGGCGGAAGACGTACCGACGGACGCCGAGCTGGCGGTGCGCGAGCTCAAGCGCGCTGGCATGCGAGTCACATGGCGCGTGGCCGACACGGAGCAAACGTTCCGCAACGCGCTCACCGAATTCGGGCCGCACGTGATCCTGTCGGATTTCTCCATGCCGCAGTTCGACGGCATGGCGGCGCTGCACCTGGCGCGCGAGCTTGCGCCCGACACGCCGTTCCTGTTCGTTTCCGGCACGCTCGGCGAGGACTACGCAATCCGCGCGCTGAAGAACGGCGCAACCGACTACGTGCTCAAGAGCAACCTGATCCGCCTGCCCGCTGCAGTAGAGCGCGCGCTGAGCGATTCGACGGAACGCAATTCGCGCAGGGAGATGCAGGCGGGTCTGGATGACCTGCGCGAGCGCATGCGTGCGATCTTCGAAACGCTGCCGGATGCAATCTGGTCGATTGCGCTTCCCGACGAGCGGCTGATCTATATGAGTCCTGCGGCACGCACGGTGCTCGGCCATACGCCGGAGGAGTTCGCTGCGGACGTGAGCCTGGGACGGCGGATCGTGCACGCGCAGGATCGGGTGCGCGTGGACGAGGCTTGGGCCGGCCTGCACGAGGGCAAGCGATACGAGATCGAGTACCGGATCATCCTGCCCGATGGCAGCGCGCGCTGGATCCAGGAGCGCGCGCACCGGGTGTGCAGCGCCACCGGTACTGCGATGCGCCTGGACGGGATCGCGCGCGACATCACCGAGCAGATCGCGCAGCGCGAACGATTGGCGCGGCTGGCGCGGATTCGCGAGCTGCTCGGCGCCACCAACGCGGCGATCGTGCGTCTGCGCGACCGCAGCGAGCTGTTCGCGGAGCTGTGCCGCATCGCGGTCGATATCGGCGGCTTTCTCGGCGGTCGCGTGGTCGACTTCGAGCCCGGCAGCGGTCGCCTGCGGATCGCGGTGGAGACCAGAGGCTGGGATCCGCTCGACGAGCTGGTAGCGGCCTATAACGCCGACCCGCAAGGCGCGCAGAGCCTGCTTGCCGAAGCGCTTCGCGGCGGCCTGCCGGTGGTATCGAACGACCTGGCTGCGGATCCCCGCGTCGGGCTGCGCGACGGGCAGCGTCCCGAACGGGTGCGCTCGGTCGGGTATTTCCCGCTGCTGGTCGACAAGCGCGTCGAGGGCGCGCTGATCGTCGTCGCCTCCGAGCGCAATGTGTTCGACGATGCGGAAGTGCGGTCGCTCTCCGAGCTGGCGAGCAACCTGTCGCTCGCGCTCGAGCGCGGCCAGCAGCAGCAGAGGATCGACTACCTCGCCTATTACGACTCGCTGACCGGGCTGCCGAACCGCAAGCTGTTCTACGAGCGCCTCGACCAGGCGCTCGTCGGCGCGCGCGACGCAGGGAAGAAGGTGGCGCTGGTGGTGTTCGACGTCGAGCGGTTCAAGACGATCAACGAGACGTTCAGCATGGCCGCGGGCGATCGCGTGCTGCAGGATTTCGCGCAGCGCCTGACCACGCTGGGGCGCGAGCGCTTCGGGCTGGGGCGACTCGGCGCCAATGAATTCGGGCTGTTGCTGCCGAAAGTCGGCGATTCCGAGGAAATCGGCCGGCTGCTGAACCAGGAAGCCGAGACGCTGCTCGACACGATCATCCCGTTCGAGGGCCGCGAGCTGCGGGTCGCTACCCGGGCCGGCGTGGCCATCTGCCCCGACGACGGCGCCGATGCGGACACGCTGTTGCGCAATGCCGAAGCAGCGCTCAAGCAGGCGAAGGCGGGCGCCGAACGTTACGTGTTCTACGCGCCCTCGCTCAACGCGCGCGTGGCCGAGCGGCTCGAGCTCGAGTCCAAGCTGCGACGCGCGGTTGAGCGGCTCGAATTCACGCTGCATTTCCAGCCGAAAGTCCAGCTGAGCGATCGCCGCATCATGGGTGTCGAGGCGCTGCTGCGTTGGCCGGGTGCGCCCCGGGAAATGGCGTCCCCTGCGCGATTCGTGCCCGTGCTGGAAGAGACGGGTCTCATCAACCGGCTCGGAACGTGGCTGATGCGCGAGGCGGTCGCCACGTACCTCGACTGGCGCGCGAAGGGCCTGCCTGCGCCGCGGATCGCGGTGAACGTCTCTGCCCACCAATTGCGCAGCCGGGATTTCATCGCCGAGGTTCGCGACGCGATCGCGGTCTGCGGAGAGGATTGCGGTCTCGACCTTGAAATCACCGAGACGGTGCTGATGGAGAGCATCGAGGACAGCCGCGGCAAGCTGCAACAGGTGCGCGAGCTCGGCGTGCATATCGCGCTCGACGATTTCGGCACCGGATACTCTTCGCTCGGGTACCTGAGCAGGCTGCCGATCGATACGCTCAAGATCGACCGCGTATTCGTGCACGGCATGACCGAGAAGGCGGACGACGCGAGCATCGTCGCGGCGATGATTTCCCTCGGCAAGGCGCTCAACCTGACGATCGTCGCCGAGGGGGTCGAGACCGAGGAGCAGGCGCGGCTGCTGAAGCTGCTGCGCTGCCACCAGATGCAGGGATATCTGTTCAGCAAGCCGATCCCGAAGGAGCAGCTCGAGGACATGCTCGCGCCCGAAATGGTCTGAGGTACCATAGCGCGACGGGAGGGGATCCCGATGCGCAAGGTCGGGGCAGAGCCGTACGAGTTCCAATTCGAGCGCGCAAGCTGTGCGCTCGTCGTCATCGACATGCAGCGCGATTTCGTCGATCCGGGCGGCTTCGGCGAAGCGCTGGGCAACGACGTCTCGCTGCTGCGCAAGGCGATCGCGCCGACGCGCAGGGTGCTCGATGCCGCGCGCAGGAAAGGCCTGCTCGTGGTTCACACCCGCGAGGGGCATCGGCCGGATCTTTCCGACCTGCCGCTCAACAAGAAGCTGCGCGGGCGCCTGAAGA
This sequence comes from Burkholderiales bacterium, assembly GCA_036007105.1. Classification (GTDB taxonomy): domain Bacteria; phylum Pseudomonadota; class Gammaproteobacteria; order Burkholderiales; family SG8-39; genus 2-02-FULL-66-14. The sequence goes on from DASYPC010000007.1 coordinate 5,238, forward strand.
ACGGGATCGGCGATCCCGGGCCGATGGGCCGCATCCTGGTGCGCGGCGAATACGGTCACGATATCGTCGATGCGCTCAAGCCGGCGCCGGGCGAGCCGGTGGTCGACAAGCCCGGCAAGGGCGCGTTCTACGCCACCGACCTGGATTCGCTGCTGCACAACCGGGGGATCCGGCAGCTCGTCGTTTGCGGAGTCACCACCGAAGTGTGTGTCAATACGACCGTGCGCGAAGCGAACGACCGGGGATACGACTGCCTGGTGCTCGAGGATTGCGTCGGATCGTATTTTCCGAAGTTCCAGGCGGCGGCGCTGGAGATGATCAAGGCGCAGGGCGGGATTTTCGGCTGGGTCAGTGACTCGGCGCGCTTTCTGAAGGCGCTGGCGCGGTCCTGAATCCGCGTCGTATTCCTGCAAGAAGGGGGAGACATGGCGAGTCAGCAAGGGGTGGCGGTGCGCTGGTGGGTTGCGGGGGACTGGAACGGGTTCTTCGGGCTGTTCACGAACGTGCTCCTCAACGTGATCACGCGAGCACGGCGTTCTTCGTCGTCAGCCAGGTCCCGCTCGGCATCTACAACTTCACCGAGGCGATGAACAACGTCGAGAGCGCGTCGGCCGCGGGCGACAACTACAACCTGCGCAAGATCCTGCTCGCCGACGGGCTCGGCGCGATCCTCGGCTCGATGCTCGGCAGCCCGTTTCCGCCCGCGGTGTATATCGGCCATCCGGGATGGAAATCGGTCGGCGGGCGCATCGGCTACTCGCTGGCGATGGCGGCGTTCATCATCGACAAGCAGTTGAACCGGGCGGCAGTCGCGGCGTTTGCAGGTGCCGTGCTCGCCTGGATCGGGCTGATCCATGCCGGCCAGCTCGGCTGGGGCGCGGCGCCCGGCGTAGCGCTCGGCTATGCGCTCTTCGGGGTGGTCTGCCTCGTCGCCGGCTTGCAGCAGAAGCAGGCCTCGAGCTGAGGATCGTCGCGCTCGGCGAGTGCGCTCGCAGCGCGCTCGAGCGCAGCCGCGGGACTGCGCGGCCGCTCGCGGCGTTTCCCGACTCTCCCTGGTACGAGGCTGGAGGTGAAATCGTCTGGATCGGCGCGCGGCTGCCGGCTCTTCATCCCCGGGCGGTGCTGACTGCGGTCTCGCCGCCACGCGCACGATCGCTGCTCTTCGAATCGATTCCAAGCGCCGCGTGGTCGGCGTGCTTGCCGCTGCTCGATGCAGGCGCTGTCGCGCAGGTCGTCGCTCGCGGGAAGCGAATGCAGCGCTCCGTCATTGCCGCACAAGCGCCGGAAGGATTCGGGACGCTGCTGCAGCGAAGGTCGCCGCAATTTCCGCTCGATCGTGCGATGCCGTGGGTCCGCGCGCTGGGCAGGGCGTTCGCGCGCGACGACCCGGACGCTGCATTCGCGGCTGCGCGCCCGCTGCTCGGCCTCGGCGCAGGCCTCACGCCATCGGGGGACGATCTGGTCGGCGGCGCGCTGTTCGGCAAGACGTTCCTGAGCTGCGCGGATCAGCGCTGGATGATGCTCGGCAAGCGGTTGTCGCGTGCGATGCGCACACGGAGTCACCCGGTGAGCGCAGCATTGTTTTCCGACCTGGCAGCCGGGCGCAGCTTCGCTCCGTTGCACGAGATCGCGAGCGCTCTCTCGGTAGGCGCTGATGAAGCCGCGCTTTCTGCCGCGCGCGCGCTGGTAGCGATCGGACACTCCTCCGGCTGGGACATGCTGGCCGGATTTCTGATCGGGATCCGCAGGGCGTCATGAAATGAACCGGCAGGTTCCCCAGTATCGCCCCGGCGCACGCTGCGCTAGGCTCAGGAAATGACTCCCCTCGAGGCGGCCGCACTGGTCGTCGCGCTGATCCTTCCGTTCCATTGGCTGGTGTCGCGGGAGCTCGATCGACTTGCGGATCCGCAATACCTGCGAGACCACGGGGTGGTCATTGTTCGCGACAGCGCGCTGCAGGCCCACTCCGATTCTGTCGGGACCTACAGGGGTCAGATGATCTGGGGCACGGTGACCTTCATGGGAATGGTGTACCGCTTCGATCACATCACGCAGCCGCGTAATCGTGAGCGGATCGGGCGCGGGCAGCTCTATCTCGAGCCCGGCCTGGTCTACGTCGCTGCCTAGGCTCGCTTCTTCCCGGTGCGGCACCCGGAACTTCGGGCCGTTTTTTCTTTCAAATCTGTACCATGGAATACGAACGAGCCCGGCCCAGGCAGCGGACATTGACGCTCAAAGCGTGGCTCATTGCGGTCACCATTGCCGCATCGTTCATGCCGATCGGCCCTGCCGATGCGGCATCGAAGTCGCGCCCGGCGCGGACCTCCGGCGCGTCCCTCAGCCTCGACGCGGTCAACGACTTGACGCTCACTCCTGTCGTCGGACCCAATTCGCGGGGCGCCGCAGTCTTGCGCGCGCAGGTGTTGCTCGATCGCGCGCGCTTTTCGCCCGGGGAAATCGACGCGGCGTTCGGGTCGAACCTGCAGAAGGCGATCGCCGCGTTCCAGCGCAGCAATGGGCTGGACGCCACAGGCTCGGTCGACGAACCGACCTGGACCGCGCTCAATCGCGACAGCGCGCCAGCGCTGACGCAATACCGGATCGCCGATGGAGACGTCGCCGGTCCGTTCGTCGCCATTCCCGCGGACATGATGGAGAAGTCGAAACTGCCTGCGCTGGGATTTGCATCGCCGGCCGAAGCGCTGGGCGAGAAGTTTCACGCCAGCCCGAAGCTGTTGCAGCAACTGAACCCCGCAAAGAACCTCGGACGCGCAGGCGAGGAGATCATCGTGCCGAATGTCGAATCTCCCGCGCCGCTGCCGAAGGCCGCGAAAGTCATCGTCGGCAAGTCCGATTCCGCCATCACGCTGGTCGATTCGTCGGGCAAGACGATCGCGCACTTTCCTGCGACGATCGGCAGCGAGCATGACCCGCTCCCGCTCGGCAGCTGGAAAATACAGGGTGTTGCCAGGAATCCCGTCTTTCACTACAACCCGCAACTGTTCTGGGACGCGAAGCCGAAGCACGAGAAGGCGAAGATTCCGCCCGGGCCGAACAATCCGGTCGGGGTCGTGTGGATCGACCTGTCGAAGCCGCACTACGGCATTCACGGGACGCCGGAGCCCTCCAAGATCGGCAAGACGCAGTCTCATGGCTGCATTCGCCTGACGAACTGGGATGCCGAGGCGCTCGCGCAGGCGGTCTCCCCCGGGGTCGCGGCGATTCTGCAGGAGTGAACAGCCGCCCGGTCGCCATGAAGCGCTTTCTCGCCCCTGCCGGTGGCGTCCTTCTTGGCGCGCTACTGCTGCTTGCGCCGCCGACGCTTTCCGCGGACCCGCCCGGCTCTACGCCGATCCGGGTTGCGGTCCAGCCGCAACCCGGTCCGCTGCTGATTCCGGTAGCCGGCGTCAGCGCCAGTCAGCTATTCGACACGTTCAATCAGAGCCGCGGCGGTCACCCGCACGAAGCGATCGATATCGCGGCCCCCCTGGGAACCCCGGTCGTCGCCGTAGATGATGGGAAGGTCGTAAAGCTGTTCAACAGCAAGCCCGGCGGGTTGACGGTGTACCAGTTCGACTCCGCGCAAAAGCTGGCCTACTACTATGCGCACCTGGACCGCTATGCACCGGGCCTGGCGGAAAAACAGGAGTTGAAGCGCGGCGAACTGGTGGGCTATGTCGGCAGTACGGGGAACGCGGATCCAGCCGCGCCGCATTTGCATTTCGCCATCTTCGCGCTCGGACCCGAGAAGCGCTGGTGGCAGGGAACCGCGATCAATCCCTATCCGTTCTTTGCCGGCCGCTAGCGCCCGCGCCCGCGCACCTACCAGGCGCGCACCCGTCCGATGTCGACGTGCACGAATCGATCGAGCGGATAGAAGCCCACGCCGCCTCCGCGCAGCGATAGCGCCGCATTCCGCAGCGTCTGCAGATCGCGGCCGGGAATGCGGATGTCGATGGCTTTGCCGTCCATGTGCAGGCTGCGCCGCGACACGTCGTCGGATCGATCGGCCAGCGTCCGATTGGTCAACGGCGAGCGATAGCCCGAAATCACGTGCAGGGTGTCGTTCGTGCCCGTGAGCGACGTAATGCGCTCGAGCAAGGACAGCAGCTGCGGGTCGATGGGCAACACTTCGTTGGTGCGGTGATCGCGCAGCAGCCGGTTGATGTCCGCCAGCGCATCCGGCACGTACTGCCCATTCGCCCAGAACACGCGATTCAGCGCTTCACCCGTATGCGTATGATAGAAGCGCAGGCTCTTGTCGGCGCGTTGGGCGGGCGCGCCTTGCGCGATCGCGGGCAGGAAACAGCCGACCCCCATCAGGGCGGCACTTTTCAGGAAACGGCGGCGGGCGGTCATGTCGATCCAACGCGTTTCGGTCGCAAGAGTTTACGGGAAAGCTGCCCGATCGGTCGGACGATTTCTGCTTCACTGCTTGGGCTCGGCTTCGTCCTTTTCCGGCTTGTCGCCCTGCATCGTGTCACCCGCCTCCAGTGCGTCGCGCTCGACCGCGTCCTCGGTCCCGGCCGGCGAGCTGACCGAGGACGGTGCGTCCTGGAGCGCCTCCGGCAGCCACATGGCGATCTGCGGGAAGGCGAGGACGAGCGCGACGGCGATGCACTGGATCCACATGAAGTCATACATACCCTGGAAAATCTGGCTGATGCTCCATTCCTTGACCACCTGCTTGAGGTAGTACGCGGCCATCGCCACGGGGGGGGACAGGAACGCGGTCTGCAGCACGACGGCGGAGATCGTGCCGAAGAACACCATGTCGTAGCCGAGCTTGTCGACCACCGGTGCGAGCATCGGCATGAAGATGAGGACGATCGCCGGCCACTCGAACGGCCAGCCGAGCAGGAAGATGAGCCCGAGCACGAGTGCCATCGTTCCCCAGGCAGGCAGCGGAATCGCAAGCAGCGCATTGGTGATCCAGGTCGCGGTGCCGAAGCGGGCGAACACCGCGCCGAAGATGTTCGACGTTACGGCGAGGAAGAGCACCATGCTGGTGCTGATCAACGTGCTCTGGCACGCGGACATCAGCCCCTTCCAGGTGAAGCGGCCGTAGGTGATCACCATCAGGATCGCGCCGAACGCGCCCATCGCCGCGGCTTCGGTCGACGTAGTGAGCCCGGCGATGATTGCGCCGAGCGTTGCGATCGTGAGCACCGTGATCGGCACCATGCCGACCACGCATTCCCACAGCACCGGAAGCATCCGCTTCGGCCGGTCTTCGACGGGCACCGGCGGTCCCAGTTTCGGATTGATGAAGCTGCGTCCCATCGTGTAGACGATGTACATTCCTGCGAGCATGAAGCCGGGGCCGCACGCTGCTTCGTAGAGTTTCGCCACCGAGACGCCGAGCACCGGGCCCATCACGACGAGCATCACCGAAGGCGGAATCAGGATCCCGAGCGTGCCCCCGGCGGCGATCGCGCCTGCCGACATCCGCACGTCGTAGCCGGACTTGATCATCATCGGCCCGGCCATGATGCCGAGAAGAACAACCGTGGCGCCCACGGTTCCGGCGGCGATGCCGAAGAGCGTCGCAGTCAGCAACACCACGAGGTAGAGCGACCCGCGCACCGGGGCGAACAGATCGCGAAAGGCGATGAACAATCGCTCGAGCAGCCCCGCCTGGTCGCAGATGTAGCCCATCAGGATGAACATCGGCACCGCGACGAACTCGTCCTGCTTCATCATGCCGATGGTCTGCAGGTAGGCGAGGTCGAACACGCGATCGCCCATGCCCATGAAGCCGAAGATCAGCGCGAGGAAGAGCAGCGTGAGCGAGATCGGGATGCCGATGAAGATCGCGCCCAGCATCACGAGCAACATGATCGCGCCGAGCGCTTCCAGTCCGGTCATACCTCGACCTTCTCGCGGTGCTCGAACTCGCGGTTGAAGCGGATCTGGTACCAGCACTTCAGTGACTCGGACACGCCCTGCACCATGAAGAGCAGCGCCGCGAGCGGCACCGAGGCGCGGAACGGCCACAGGATCGGGCGCCACGGCGACTGCTCCGAGGTCTCGCCGATCTGGAACGAATACCACGCGTCGTCGACGCTGATGACGAAGAACGTGATCATCACCGGGAAGAACAGCAGCAGGTTCGAGACGAGGTCGATCGTGCCTTTCTTGCGCTCCGAATACTTGTCCCACAGCATGTCGGTGCGCACGTGCGCGCCCTTCAGCATTGCGTACCCGCAGCCGAGCATGAACGCCGTGCCGTTGGCGATGTAGCTCGTGTCCATGACCCAGATCGTCGGCGCGTCGAGCAGGTAGCGCGAGAAGCACTCGTAGCTGATCGAGAACACGAGGAACAGCATTGCCAGCGAGATCAGCTTCCCGGTTGCGTCGGTGAAGTTGTCGATGCCGCGGATGGCGGCGTAAAAGCGCGGCGGAAAGTCGCTCATCGGATGTGCAAAGGCAAAGCGGCGCATTGTACTGGCGCTTTGCTGTCGCGAAGCTGACTTTCGCGACTCGTTCGCTACG
>DASYPC010000008.1:0-3384 GCA_036007105.1 Burkholderiales bacterium
TGGCGCCGAGCGAGTGATGCACGACCGACTGGATCTGGAAGCGAAACGGCAGCATGTCGACGTAGAGGCGCGTCTCCACGATCTCTTCGAGCGCGACGTTGTTCTCGCGAAAATGCGCCTGCGCCTTGTCGAGAAAGCCCCTGACTGCGCCCAGCGTCTGAAGATAATTCAACACGCTGAGGTCGTATAGCGAGACGGTCATGGCAAACTCCTGTCTGTGGTTCCTTGCGTCGCGCAGAGCAGATCGAAGCGATCCGACAAGAGCAGGGTAACACCGCGCCCGATCGTCAAGTGTAGATTGTCCAGCCGAAGCCGCCGCATGCGGTGCATTCCTGCGATCCGATCTTCCCGAAGCCTTCGCATGTTTCGCACGGGTCCCAAAGATCGGTCAACGCGCTCTTATAGGTGCCGTAGCATCTTCTGCCGTTGACGACCTTGCCGCAGCGCTGGTTCAGCGCTGCGTGCAGGTTGGTCGGCGCATGGCACACGTTGCAGGCCGCCAGCGGCTTTGGCTTGTGCTCGGGGCGCATGGTTGAGTCCGCCGAAGTCCGCCCCGCGGTTACTCGTCTTCCTCGATCTGCACGCCTTTCCAGAATGCGACGTACCCGGCGATCTCCTCGGCGGCAGGTTTCGGCAGCGGGTAGTACCACGCGGCGTCGTGGTTGACTTCACCCTCTACGACGACGTCGTAATAGCTCGCAGTGCCTTTCCACCCGCACACGGTGTTCGTCTTCGATTCGCGCAGGTACGTATGGTCGACGCTCTCGGGCGAGAAGTAGACGTTGCCCTCGACGATCCGCACATCGCCGGCTTCGGCCTGCGCGATCACTGCTCCATTCCAGATTGCTTTCGGCATGAATCGATTCTAGATCAGCTGCGATGCACGGTCAGCCGGCAGGAGCGCGTAGATGGGGTTGATCTCGGGCGCAGGGAGGCGTACCTTGATCCGAAGGTGAGCGAATGAGAACGCTGCTATGCCTCGCCGCGGCCGTCCTGCTCGCGGGCTGTGCGACACCCGCCGAACGCGCCGCGCAGATCGAGCGCGAAATCGACGAGATGATCCAGGTCTACGGACCCGCCTGCGATCGGCTGGGGTTCCGGAACGATACGGACGAATGGCGCAATTGCATCCTGCGCCTGAGCGCGAGGGACACCTACTACACGCGCCCGACTACGACGACCTGCTTCGGCCGTCGCGGCTTCTATCACTGCACCCTGTTCTAGGGCTGACGAGCGGCGCTGCATGCCTTCGGCATAAGCCCGATTCCAGATCAGCCCCGGTGCACGGTCAGCCGCTGGCGGCTGACCAGGAACAGTCCTGAAGCGACGATGACGCCCATGCCGGCGAGCGCCCAGCCGTCGGGGAAGTTGCCGAACACCACAAAGCCGAGCGCCATCGCCCAGATGAGGCCCGAGTAGGTGTAGGGCGCAAGCAGCGTCGCGGAGGCGTAGTCGTACGCGCGGATCAGCAGGTAGTGGCCGACCGAGGCGAGCATGCCGATCACCCCGAGCAGCGCCCAGTGCGCCCTCTGGTCCGGCGTCTTCCACGCGAAAGGCAGCACGGCAGAGAGCAGCGCGGCGCCGACGATCGCCCCCCAGACGAGCGAGGTGAGCGGATGCTCGATCCCGGCAACCTTGCGCGTGAGGATCTGGTAGAGCGCGTTGCACAGCGCCATCGCCAGCGGCAGCAGCGCGTACGCGGTAAAGACCGACGAGCCGGGACGCACGACGAGCAATGCGCCGGCCAGGCCGACCGCGATTGCCGCGAGGCGCGACAGGTCGAGGCGCTCCTTCAGCATCGGCACCGCCAGCGCCGCGACGAAGAGCGGCAGCACGAACGCGATCGCCGCCGCGTCGGCGAGCGGCAGCACCGTCAGCGACGTGAAGTAGATCAGCGTTGCGCACGCAAGCAGCAGCCCGCGTGCGAGCTGGATGCCGGGCCGCGCCGTGCGCATGCGGCGCAGCTCGCCGCGCAGCGCGAGCCACCCGAGGAGGATCACCAAGTTGAACGCGTAGCGCGCCCAGACGATGCCGGGCACGGGATACCAGCGCGACAGGTACTTGGCGATCGTGTCCATGAGCGTGAACACGCCCACGGCTGCGACCATCAGAAGGACTCCGCGCAGCGCGGGGTTGGACGCTACCGTCAGCGTCTCATCCCTCCGAACGCATGTGGGGAAACAGGATCACGTCACGGATCGAAGGACTGTCCGTCAACAGCATGACCAGCCGGTCGATGCCCAGACCTGCGCCTGCGGTCGGCGGCAGGCCGTATTCCAGCGCGCGGATGTAGTCGGCGTCGTAGTACATCGCCTCCTGCTCGCCGGCTTCCTTGAGGCGTGCCTGCTCGCGAAACCGCTCGGCCTGGTCCTCCGGGTCGTTCAGCTCGGAGAATCCGTTGGCGATCTCCTTGGCGTCGATGAAGAGCTCGAAGCGGTCGGCGATCTCGGGATCGCGGTCGTTGCGGCGCGAAAGCGGCGAGACTTCGGCCGGGAACTCGAGCAGGAACGTCGGCTCGACGAGATGGCGTTCGGCGATGGCTTCGAACAGCGCGAGCTGCAGCGATCCCCAGCCCTGGTGAGACTTGTGCGCAACGGCGAGCGAATCGAGCTTGCGCGCGAGAAATGGACGATCGCGCAGATCGGCGGTGCGGCATTCGGCGTCGCCGTGGCGGCGGATCGCCTCCGCAATCGGCAGGCGCGCGAACGGCTTGCCGAAGTCGAGCATGCGTCCCTGGTAGGTGACGAGGGTGCTTTCGAGCGCAGCCTGTGCAGCTCTGCGCACGAGCGTTTCGGTGTGGCCGATCATGTATTCGCAGTCCTGGTAGGCGCAGTACCACTCCATCATCGTGAACTCGGGGTTGTGGCGCGTCGAGATGCCTTCGTTGCGGAAGTTGCGGTTGATCTCGTAGACCCGTTCCACGCCGCCCACGACGAGGCGCTTCAGGAACAGCTCCGGCGCAACGCGCAGGTACATGTCCATGCCCAACGCGTGGTGGTGCGTCTTGAACGGTCGCGCGACCGCGCCGCCGGGGATCGACTGCATCATCGGCGTCTCGACCTCGAGATAGCCGTCCGCGTTCATCGCCTCCCGCAGGGCCTGGATGACCTTGGATCGCACCGCGAACGTGCGCCGTGATTCCGGTGTGACGATCAGGTCGACGTAGCGCTGCCGGTAGCGCATCTCCTGGTCGGCGAGGCCGTGGAATTTCTCCGGCAGCGGCCGCAATGCTTTGACCAGGAGGCGCAGCGACCTCGCGTGCACCGTCAGCTCGCCCTGGGTCGTCTTGAAGAGCGTGCCTTCTGCGCCGACGATGTCCCCGAGATCCCAATGCTTGAACTGGTCGTGCACTTCCGCGCCGCTCACGTCATTGGAAACGTAAAT
>DASYPC010000009.1:0-10394 GCA_036007105.1 Burkholderiales bacterium
TGCTCGCGTTGTGGCTGTTCGCGCAACTCAATCCTACGACGCTGCTCTTCGGCGCCGGAGACTTGCGCGATCTCCTCACCGACGCAGCGGGGCCCGCGCACGCGCCGCGGCTGTTCGTCTCGATCGAAGCATTCACGGCGGCGGGCAACTTCATCGCCGTTTCGCTGCTCGCCTCGCTGCTGACGCGACCCGCTGCACCGGTGCGTCGCATCCTGCTCGCGTTGCTGGGTGCTGCGTTGACGGTACGGGTGTTGGCGTTTGCGGTGCTGATGCCATCCGAGCAACCCTTCGCGTGGCTCACTCAAGGCGCGCAACTCGGACTTGCGCTCGGCGTTCCGCTGATGCTCGTTGCCGTGGCCCTGCCGCGCACCGTGCGGCTGGCCATTGCGGCGGTCTTATTGATGGCGGCGACCGTGCTCGTCAACCTCTCTCCGCCCAATCCCTATACCGCCGCGATGCTCAAGCTCTGGGAGCAGGGGCATTTCCTCAACTTCAACGGGCTCACGCGACTGGTCTCTGCGGTCTGGCCGTTTGCCGCGCTCGCCTATCTGATCCTCTTCGCTGCGCGCGGCGGAAGCGAACGCGCGCTCAGGTAGAATCCCGGCCCCATGATTGGCCACGCGCGGCACGTTTTCTTCATCGAGAAGCATCCGAGGAACGGCCGCATCGTCCAGCCGCTGCGCATTTGATCCGCCACCTGGCGCGGCGCGAGTTCGTCGCGGGACCTGCAGGACGCATCGAATGCGCGGTCGATGCCGCGCAGGGCGCGGTACGCGGTACGGCCCTCGTGGCGCATCCGCATCCGCTCTTCGGCGGCTCGCTCGACAACAAGGTGGCGCAGACCCTCGCGCGTTCGCTCGCCGAGCTCGGGTACGTTGCCTGGCGGCCCAATTTCCGCGGCGTGGGTGCGAGCGAAGGCCGCCACGACGAAGGTCGCGGGGAGGTCGCCGACCTCGCCGCGGTGCTCGCGCATGCGCGCGGCGGCGCTTCCGGCGCGGACGCCGTGGTGCTCGCCGGGTTCTCGTTTGGCGCCGCGATGCAGGCTCTGCTCGCGGAGCAACTGCGCGGCCAGGGTCGCGCGCCCACGAGGATGGTGCTGGTCGGGATCGCAGTGAACCATTTCACGCTCCCGGCGGTTCCAGGCGATACGCTTCTCATCCACGGCGAGCGCGATGAGACAGTTCCGCTGGCGGCGGTACTCGACTGGGCGCGACCGCACGAGCTGCCGGTGATCGTGCTGCCGGGAGCGGATCACTTTTTTCACGGGCGGCTGCATCTGCTGCGCACGATCGTGCAAAGGAACTGGGGCGCCTGATGACGCCCGCATTGCAGGCGCGCGGGCTGCGCAAGTCCTACGGGACGCAGGAAGTCGTATGCGGCGTCGACCTGACGGTCGCGGCCGGCGAGTGTTTCGGGCTCCTGGGCCCGAACGGTGCGGGAAAGACCACGACGCTCAAGCTCTGCCTTGGGCTGATTGATCCGGATGCCGGCACCGCGCGGCTGCTCGACCACGAAGTGCCGGCCAGCGCCCGCGAGGCGCGCGCCAAGGTGGGCGTGGTACCTCAGTTCGACAACCTGGATCCGGATTTCACGGTGGCCGAGAATCTCGTCGTGTATGGCCGATACTTCGGAATCAGAGATGCGCAGATCGAAGCGCGGATCCCCGACCTGCTCGAGTTCGCCGGGCTCAATGGCCGCGCGAACTCGAGGATCCAGACCCTCTCGGGAGGGATGAAGCGGCGCCTGACGCTGGCGCGCGCCCTCGTGAACGACCCGCAGCTGCTCTTCATGGACGAGCCGACCACGGGGCTCGATCCCCAGGCGCGGCACCTGATCTGGGAGCGACTGCGGCGGCTCACGCAGGAGGGACGCACGCTCATCCTCACGACGCACTTCATGGAGGAAGCCGAGCGGCTGTGCCGGCGCATCGCGATCATGGACCACGGCCGCATCATCGCGGAGGGCAGCCCGCGCGCGCTCAGTTCCGAGCACATCGAGTCGCAGGTCGTCGAAGTGCACGGGCCGGGTTGCGAGACCTGGATGGAGCGGGCCCGGGGGCTCGCGCCTCGGATCGAACGGGCGGGCGAAACCGTCTTCTGCTACGCCGAAGAGGTCGAGCCGGTGCTTGCCGATCTGCGCGGACGGGGAGAGCTCGCGTACCTGCATCGTCCCGCGAACCTGGAAGACCTGTTCCTCAAGCTGACGGGGCGCGATCTGCGCGATTGAGATGAATTCACGGCTCTACGCTCCGCCCGCTCTGAGCGTACGCTTCATCCCGGTCTGGCGCCGGCATTTCCTCGTCTGGCGCAAGCTCGCGCTGCCTTCGATTCTCGGCAACCTTGCCGATCCGCTGATCATGCTGTTCGGCCTCGGCTACGGGCTGGGGACGGTCATGGGCGAGATCGGTGGAACGTCCTATTTTGCGTTCCTCGCCGCCGGATTCGTCGCCTCGTCCACCATGTACGCCGCTACCTTCGAGACACTCTTCTCCGCGTTCTCGCGCATGCACGTGCAGAAGACCTGGGAGGCGATCGTGAATGCGCCGATGACGCTCGATGACGTTCTGCTCGGGGAGTGGGCTTGGGCCGTGACCAAGGCGCTCGCTGCGGGCGTTTGCATGCTCGTGGTGATCGCGCTGTTCGGCTATGCAAAGTCGCTGCTTGCGCTCGCGGCGATTCCTGCGGTGGTGCTGATCGGTCTCGCGTTCGGCGGCCTGGGGCTCGTCATCAACGCGCTCGCGAGCGGATACGATTTCTTCAGCTACTACCTGACCCTGGTGCTGACACCGATGATGATGCTGTCCGGGGTGTTCTTTCCGGTGGAGCAGCTGCCGGGAGTCATCCAGGCGATGGCGATGGCACTGCCCCTGTACCACGGAGTGGAGATCGTGCGGCCCCTGCTCTCGGGCACGTTGCCCGCGCATCTCCTTCTCCACATTGCGGTCCTCGCGGGTTATGCGGCGGCGGGTTTCTACCTCGCGACCGTCCTGACGCGCAGGCGGCTGCTGCAATAGGGCTATCTCGCCATTGCTCCGTTCTGAACGCTATTTCGCCCCCTGCCCGCGAGGGCTCGAGGCGTTGCTCGCGGAGGAGCTTGCCGCGCTTGGCGCACGCCACGCGCAGAGCGCTCCCGGCGGGGTCGCGTTCGAGGGCGACGAGGCAGTCTGCTACGCCGCCAACCTGCGCTCGCGGCTCGCTTCCCGGGTGCTCTGGCGGGTCGCCGAATTCCGCTACGCAGGCGAGAACGACATCTATGACGCGGCGCGCGCGGTGGACTGGCCTGCGCTCTTCGCGGTCGAGCGGACGCTCCGCGTGTACGTCACGGCGCAAAAGAGCCCCTTGAAAAGCCTCGAATTCATCACCCTGCGAATCAAGGACGCCGTGTGCGATCGGTTTCGCGATGCCGTCGGCAGCCGCCCGAGCATCGAAAAGGCGCGTCCCGATGTCCGGCTGCACGCTTTTCTGGAGGCGGACCGCGGGACCCTCTACCTGGACACCTCGGGCGAGCCGCTCTTCAAGCGCGGCTGGCGCAAGAGCCCGGTCGAAGCTCCGCTACGAGAGAACCTCGCTGCGGGAATCGTCTTGCTGAGCGGCTGGAATCGCGAGGAGCCGTTGCTCGATCCGATGTGCGGCGGCGGAACGCTCCTCGTCGAAGCAGCGGCGATTGCGCTCGGTGTCGCGCCGGGAGCCGGCCGCACGTTCGGTTTCGAGAGACTCGCCGCGTTCGATGCAACGCTGTGGCGCCGCGTGCGCAACGGGCACGGCGCGGCGCGCGCGAAGCGCAAGCTCTCGCTCTTTGGCAGCGACGTGGATCCGCGCGCCATCGTGGCGGCGCGCAAGAATCTCGCTGCGGCCGGGTTCAGCGAACGCGTCCACCTGGAGCGTGCGGACGTGCTCGAGCGCGCAGCCCCCGCCGCCGCCGGCGTGCTCGCGACGAACCCGCCCTACGGCGAGCGCACCGGCAGCAGCGATGAGCTCGCGCGCTTCTATCCGCGCCTCGGTGACGCGCTGAAAAAGCGCTTTGCCGGCTGGCGCTGCCATCTGTTTACCGCCGATCTGCGGCTGCCGAAACTCATTCGCCTGGAACCTGCGCGCCGTGTCCCGCTCTATAACGGCGCACTCGAATGCCGGCTGTACGAGTTCCGCATCGTCGCCGGCAGCCATCGCCGCTCGTGATATCTTCTGCGCGTTCCAAGCGTTCCGTTCCTACCAAGGGAAGGTGTACCGCATGCGCGTCCTGGTGCTACACGGTCCGAACCTGAACCTCTTCGGTCGCCGCGAGCCGCACATCTACGGCAAGATGACGCTCGGCGAGATCAACGCCAAGCTCACCGCGCTCGCGGGCGAACTCGGCATCGAGCTCGTCATCCTGCAGTCCAACCACGAGGGCGCGTTGATCGATTGCCTGCAGGAGCATATCGACAGCGCAGACGGCGCGATCCTCAACCCCGGCGGACTGACGCAGCACGGCGTTTCGCTGCACGATTGCATCAAGGCGATGCCGTTTCCCGTGATCGAGGTGCACCTCTCGAACCTCGCGACGCGCGAGGAATGGCGCCACCGGTCGATCATCTCCCCTGCCGTCAAGGGAACCGTGCAAGGCCTGGGCTGGCGCTCGTATACGGCGGGGCTGCGCGCGCTGGTGGAACTCGTGCGCGAAGCGAAAGGCTAGCGCGTCCGCCTAGCGCTCGTGCGGCGGAATGTGGCCGGCTTCCGCCACCAACCTGGCGTGAACGACTGGGTCGACCGGTCGATGGCGCACTTTCGTGCTCGCCGGATCCTTGCCGAGGAAGTTGCCGCCTTTCCGGTCCTTCGCGGGCCGCACGGGCCTGGGGGCGAACGCGCCGCCGCAGTTCGGGCAGACATTGTGCAGCACGTCCGCAACGCACGCTGCGCAGAACGTGCATTCGTAGCTGCAGATCCGCGCGTCCAGGGAATCGGGCGGAAGCGCCCGGTTGCAGTGCTCGCAGGCTGGCCGTAGTTCGAGCATGAGAGCAGGGCGCAAAAGGAAAACGGGCGCCGCGCGCCCGTTCTTCGTCGCCGCGGGAAGATCGCGCTAGACGATGTCCAGGTGCTTGATGTCGCGCACCGGATCGCGTTCCTTCGCTTCGCGGCCGTGCAGCTTGATCGCGAGCCGCACTTCGTTGGTCGAGTCGGCAAAGCGCAGCGCATCCTCGTAGCTGATTTTTCCGGCCTCGTACAGGTCAAACAGCGCCTGGTCGAAGGTCTGCATGCCGAGCTCGCGCGACTTCTTCATGATCTCCTTGATCTCGTGGACTTCGCCCTTGAAGATCAGGTCGCCAATCAGCGGCGAGTTGAGCAGCACCTCGACCGCAGGCACGCGCCCCTTGCCTTCCTTGACTGGCAGCAGGCGCTGCGAGATCACGGCTTTCAGGTTGAGCGACAGATCCATCAGCAGCTGCTGGCGCCGTTCCTCGGGGAAGAAATTGATGATCCGGTCCATCGCCTGGTTGGAGTTGTTGGCGTGCAGCGTGCAGAGCGCGAGATGGCCGGTCTCGGCGAACGAGATCGCGTGTTCCATCACCTCGCGCTCGCGGACCTCGCCGATCAGGATCACATCGGGCGCCTGGCGCAGCGTGTTCTTGAGCGCCGACGCCCAGGATTCGGTGTCCATCCCGACCTCGCGCTGCGTGATGATGCAGTTCTTGTGCGGATGCACGTACTCGATCGGGTCCTCGATCGTGATGATGTGGCCGTGCGAGTTCTCGTTGCGGTAGCCGACCATCGCCGCGAGCGAGGTCGACTTCCCCGATCCGGTGCCGCCGACGAAGATCACCAGGCCGCGCTTGGTCATCGCCACGTCCTTCAGCACCGGCGGCAGCTGCAGGTCCTCGAAATTCGGAATCGTCATCGTGATCACGCGGCACACGATGCCGACGTTCCCCTGCTGGATGAACGTGTTGACGCGAAAGCGTCCGATGCCGGAGGGGTAGATCGCGAAATTGCATTCCTTGGTCGCCTCGAAGATGGCGGCCTGCTTGTCGTTCATGATCGAGCGCGCCAGCATCGCCGTGTGCTGGCTGTTGAGGGGCGTCTGCGACACCGGCGTCATCTTGCCGTCGACCTTCATCGCCGGCGGAAAGTCGGCGGTAATGAAGAGGTCCGAGCCGCGCTTCGCGATGAGCGCGCGCAGCAGGTCATACATGAACTTGGTTGCCTGTTCTCGTTCCATGGTGCCTCCTTGGATCGCGAGCTAGCCTGCGAACATGTCCTTGTTGGCTGCCTTGCCGCGCGCTTCGGCGCTCGACACGACGCTGCGCTGCACCATCTCCTGCAGGTTCTGGTCGAGCGTCTGCATGCCGATATTGCGGCCGGTCTGGATCGCCGAGTACATCTGCGCGATCTTGTTCTCGCGGATCAGGTTGCGGATCGCCGGCGTGCCGATCATGATCTCGTGCGCCGCGACCCGGCCCGAGCCGTCTTTCGTCTTGAGCAGCGTCTGCGAGATCACCGCGCGGATCGATTCCGACAGCATTGCCCGCACCATCTCCTTTTCCGCTGCCGGGAACACGTCCACGACCCGGTCGATCGTCTTCGCCGCGCTCGAAGTGTGCAGCGTGCCGAACACCAGGTGCCCGGTTTCCGCGCCGGTCAGCGCGAGCCGGATCGTCTCCAGGTCGCGCATCTCGCCCACCAGGATCACGTCCGGATCCTCGCGCAGCGCGCTGCGCAGCGCGTTGGAGAAGGACAGGGTGTGCGGCCCGACCTCGCGCTGGTTGATCAGGCATTTCTTCGAATCGTGCACGAATTCGATCGGGTCCTCGATGGTGAGAATATGGCCCTGTTCGGTCTCGTTGATGTGGTTGACCATCGCCGCGAGCGTGGTGCTCTTGCCCGAGCCGGTGGGTCCGGTCACCAGCACGATGCCCCGCGGCTGGTCGGCGATCTCGACGAAGATCTTCGGGCACTTCAGCTCATCGAGCGTCAGCACCTTGGACGGGATCGTGCGCATCACTGCCGCCGCGCCGCGCTGTTGCACGAACGCGTTTACCCGGAACCGCGCCAGATTCGGCACGGCGAAGGAAAAATCGCACTCGAGGTTTTCCTCGTAGAACTTGCGCTGTCCGTCGTTCATGATGTCGTACACCATGCCGTGCACGTCCTTGTGCTCGAGCGGCGGCACGTTGATCCGGCGAATGTCGCCATGCACGCGGATCATCGGCGGCAGTCCCGAGGACAGGTGCAGGTCGGACGCCTTGTTCTTGACGACGAAGGCGAGCAGTTCGGTGAGATCCATTAGAATCCTCCAAGGGTGCCGCGAGGAAAATTATGGCTGCGATCCGCGACAATATGCAAGCCGTATCGGAACGGATCGCGCGTGCCGCGGCCGCCGCGGGGCGCAGCGCGGACTCGGTACGGCTTCTCGCGGTGTCAAAAACCCACCCGCCGGCGCTGCTCGAAGAGGCATTCCGGGCGGGGCAGACCGCATTCGGCGAGAATTACGTCCAGGAAGCGCTGGACAAGATGGACACGCTGGCGCGCCTGCTCGGTGAGCAGCGCGCCCGCGACGTGGAATGGCACCTCGTCGGGCCCCTGCAGAGCAACAAGACGCGCCTCGCCGCCGAACGCTTCGATTGGGTGCATAGCCTCTCGAGCACCAAAGTGGCGCGCCGGCTCTCCGAGCAGCGCTCGCCGGGCTGCGCGCCGCTCAACGTGCTGATCCAGGTGAACTGCTCCGGCGAAGCGTCAAAATCCGGCGTGGCGCCGGGCGACGCTTTCGCGCTCGCACAAGCCGTCGCGCAACTGGAACGACTCAAGTTGCGCGGCCTGATGGCGATTCCCGAGCCCACGCGCGACGCGGCTGTGCACCGCGCGCGTTTTCGGGCAGTGCGCGAGCTCTACGAGCAGTTGCGCGCAGATGGCCTCGCGCTCGACACACTGTCCCTCGGCATGAGCGACGACCTCGAAGCGGCGATCGCCGAGGGCTCGACGCTGGTGCGCGTTGGCACCGCGATCTTCGGCACGCGGCGCAGGGAAAAGGACGCGGCCTGAACATCGCATTTCTCGGTGGCGGAAACATGGCGAGCGCCTTGATCGGCGGGCTGCGCGCGAAGGGCTTCGACGCAGGCGCGATCTCGGTGATCGAGCGGTTTGAACCGGCACGCGAGAACCTGGTCCGCACGTACGGGGTGCATGCGAGTGCCACGCCCGACGAGGCGACGCGCGGCGCCGACACCCTGCTGCTCGCGGTCAAGCCCCAGGACTTGCGCATTGCGCTCGCCCCGCTTGCGGTACACGCGCGCCGCATGCTCGTCATCAGCATTGCGGCAGGGGTGCGGCTTGCGGATGTTTCGCGCTGGCTCGGCGGACACGATCGGCTCGTGCGCTCGATGCCGAACACGCCCGCCCTGATCGGAGCGGGGGTGGCCGCGCTGTATGCGCTGCCCGGCGTCGTCCCCGCGGACCGGGCGCGCGCTGAACGCATCCTCGCCGCAGTCGGCGAGACCGTGTGGGTGGAATCCGAGGCACTGCTCGACCCGGTGACCGCAGTCTCCGGAAGCGGTCCCGCGTACGTGTTCTGGTTCATCGAGCAGCTGGCGCAATCGGGCGTCGCGCTCGGTCTTGCCGAGGAAACCGCGCGCAAGCTCGCGCTGCAGACCGTGCTCGGGGCGGCGCAGCTTGCCGCGCGCAGCGGCGAGTCTGCGTCGGTGCTGCGCGAGCGGGTAACGTCCAAGGGCGGCACGACCGAGGCCGCGCTGCGCGTGTTCGACGAGGAGCGGCTCGCCGAGCGGCTGCGGCGAGCGCTCGAGGCGGCGAGCCGGCGCAGCACCGAGCTTGGAGAGCAGTTGGGGAAGGACTGAATGCTTACCGAGATTGCGCAACTGCTCGTCGACGTCGTCGCGAGCCTGTTCGTCTACCTGCTGCTGGCGCGCTTTCACTTCCAGTGGCTGCGCGTGCCGTTTCGCAATCCGGTCGGCGCGTTCGTGGTCGCGATGACCGACTGGATCGTGCGACCGGCGCGCCGCCTCGTGCCGGGGCTTGGCGGATTCGACGTCGCGACGCTCTTCCTCGCGTGGCTCGTGCAAACCTTGGCGCTCTGGGTGCTGTACTCGCTCAAGAGTACGGAGCTCGGCGGCGCGGGAGCCGGCGTCCTTCCGCTGCTCGCCGTTCTCGCGCTGTTCGACCTCGTCCGCTACAGCCTGTACATCCTGATTTTCGCGGTGCTGGTGCAGGTGCTGCTGTCGTGGGTGAATCCGTATTCGCCGGTCGCGCCGATCTTCAATGCGATGACGCGTCCGTTCCTCGCTCCGATCCGCCGCTTTGTTCCGCCGATCGCGAACTTCGATCTCTCGCCGCTCGTGCTGTTGGTGCTGCTGCAGGTGTTGCTGATCGCGCTCGCGCACCTGCGCAATCTCGCGACCGGGCTCTTTACCGCCTGAAGCGCGCCGACTCGGGGTAGGGGAAGACGTCGTCCTGCAGGCCGGCGCGAATGCGCTGCTGCTTGCCCAGCCAGAACTGCGGCGAGCTCAGATCGGCATGCTGGGCCAGAAAGATCTCGCGCGCGCGAGGCTCGGACACCAGGAAGCGCTCGAACTGCTCTGGAAAGACGTCGTTCGCGCCGATCGACCAGTACGGCTCGGCGGCCATCTCATCCTCGTAGGAGCTCGGCGGCGGGATCGCGCGGAAATTGCAGTCGGTCATGTAGGCGATCTCGTCGTAGTCATAGAACACCACGCGGTTGTTGCGCGTCACGCCGAAGTTCTTCAGCAGCATGTCGCCGGGGAAGATGTTGGCGCCGGCGAGGTCCTTGATCGCGTTGCCGTACTCGATCAGCGCGCGCGAGAAGCGCGCGTCGTCGCCGTCCTGCGCCGCCTCGGCGAGGTACAGGTTCAGCGGCTGCATGCGCCGCTCGATGTACACGTGCTTGATGACGATGCGATCGCCCTCGAACTCGATATTCGACGCGGCCTCGGATTTCAGCTCCTCGACGAGCGCCGGGTCGAAGCGCTCGAGCGGCAGCGCGACGAGCGAATACTCGAGCGTATCGGCGAGCCGGCCGACGCGGTCGTGGTATTTCACCAGCAGGTACTTCTGCTTGACCGTCGCGCGGTCCATTTCCTTGGGCGGCGCGAAGTGGTCGCGGATGACCTTGAATACGTAGGGAAACGACGGCAGCGTGAAAACGAGCATCACCATCCCCTTGATTCCCGGCGCGACGACGAAATTGTCGGACGAATGGCGCAGGTGATAGAAGAGGTCGCGGTAGAACACGGTCTTGCCCTGCTTGTGCAGCCCGAGCGACATGTACATCTCGGCGCGCGGCTTCTTGGGCATTAGTTGGCGCAGGAACGACACGTAGCCCGCCGGCACTTCCATGTCGACGAAGAAGTAGGCGTGCGCGAACGAAAACAGCACGACGAGCGGATCCTGCCC
>DASYPC010000010.1:0-3115 GCA_036007105.1 Burkholderiales bacterium
CCGCGGCAAGAAGGAGGCAGGCATGACGATGACGCCACGAAAAACGATGGAAGTGATCGCGCTCTTTGCGAGCTTCTCCGGCGCAGTCCCGGCCGCAGAAATCCAGGCGGTGTCCGGCGCAGTCGGTCTCGACGACCGGCAGCGCATGCTGCAGTCCTATACCGACTACAACCTGCATCTCGCCTTCGCGCAAGCCGACGGGGCCTACCTGGCCGACGTCGGGCTCGCGATTCGCAGCTCCGACGGCCAGCTGGTCTGGAGCGGATTTTCCGAAGGGCCGTACTTCTTTGCCCAGATCCCCGGCGGCCAGTACCAGGTGAGCGCGGAATTCGACGGGCGCGTGGTGAGCAAGACGATCCACGTCCGTACCGCGCCCGGGCCGATGCATCATTTCTACTGGAAGGTCCTGCTGAACTAGTAAATGGGGTCTGACCCCATTTTCCTGCAGCTCTAGTTCGCGCCGCGCGTACTATCCTTCCCTGTCTCGAGGGAGGGATGGTTCGCCATGCGCATGAAGGACAAGAAGGTCATCATCGTCGGCGCGGGCCAGAGTCCCGGCGAAGGCATCGGCAACGGCCGGGCCGCGGCGATCCTGATGGCGCGCGCGGGGGCGGAGATCCTCTCGGTCGACCGCGACCTGGGGGCGGCCGAGGAAACCGCCGCGCTGATCCGCAAGGAAGGCTTGAGGGTCCGCGCGTTCCAGGCGGACGTGACGCGCGAAGCCGACATGAAAGCCATGATCGACGAGGCGAGCGCGTCCTGGGGACGCATCGACGTGCTGCACTACAACGTCGGCGTGTCGCTCGCCGGCGGCGACAAGAGCCCGCTCGAGATCACCGAGTCCGCGTTCGACAATGTCAACGCGATCAACTTGCGCGGCTTCGTGATGGCGGCAAAGCACGCGCTTCCCGTGATGCGCGCGCAGAAATCCGGTGTGATCCTCGCCGTTTCATCGGTCGCTGCGCTCTCGGCGAGCTACCTCACGGTCGCCTACAAGACTTCGAAGGCCGGCATGATCGCGTTTACCGAGCAGATCGCGCGCCAGAACGCGGAATACGGCATCCGCGCCAATGTGATCCTGCCGGGCCTGATGGACACTCCGATGGCCGTCGACACGCGCGCCCGCGAATGGGGCAAGCCGCGCGCCGAAGTCGTTGCGATGCGCAACGCGAAAGTGCCGCTCAACCGCAAGATGGGCACGGGCTGGGACGTAGGCTACGCAGCGCTGTTTCTCGCGTCGGACGAAGCGAAGTTCATTACCGGCGTGGCGCTCCCGGTAGACGGCGGCGCGCTGCTGCGGGCGAGCGATTGAGCGCGGCGCCATTCCTGCGGCTGCGGCAGGTCTGCCTCGTCGCTGCGGACCTCGAGCGCGAAGCTGCGCGCATCGCATCGATTTTCGGCCTCGAAATCTGCCATCGCGATCCGAACGTCGCGAAGTACGGACTCGCAAACGTCCTGTTTCCGATCGGCACCAGCTTTCTCGAGATCGTCTCGCCGACGCGCCCCGGCACGGCCGCGGGCCGCTTCCTCGAGCGCCACGGCGGGAAGTACGGCTACATGGTGATCCTCGATTGCGACGACCCGGAACGCTACCGGCACCGCGCCGAATCGCTCGGCGTGCGCGTCGCGAACCGGATCCGCCACGACGGCTACTTCGGCGTGCAACTGCATCCCAAGGACACCGGCGCCGCGATGCTCGAATTCAACTCGACCGCAGGCGGCGCGGATCCGATGGGACCCTATGGACCTGCGGGCCCGCACTGGCAGCGCGCCATTCGCACCGAGCGCACGCGCTCGCTGCTCGGGGTCGAGATCGAATCGCCCGAGCCGGCCGGCCTCGCCGAACGCTGGGCTGCGATCATGGAGCGAACCGTGCAGGATCTCGGTGACGGAAAGCGCCGCATCGCGCTCGATACGGGCACGATCGATATCCTGCCGTCGACCTCGCGTGAAGCGGTGCTTGCGGGTGTGAACCTGGAGGTCGCCGATCCGGCGCCGATCGTCAGCGCCTGCGGCGTGCGCTTTCGCCTTATGGACCGGCCCGCGCCCGAAGTCGCAGCCTGAGACCCACCGGCGTCATCGTGAACGACAGCCGCTCCTCCGCTTCGCGTCCATCACGTGTGTCGACGCCGGCGATCTCGAAGTGGCTGAGCAG
Source organism: Burkholderiales bacterium (assembly GCA_036007105.1). Classification (GTDB taxonomy): domain Bacteria; phylum Pseudomonadota; class Gammaproteobacteria; order Burkholderiales; family SG8-39; genus 2-02-FULL-66-14. The sequence goes on from DASYPC010000010.1 coordinate 2,156, forward strand.
CATCGCCATCGCCATTTTCATCTCGAGCAGCGCGAGGTAGCGACCCGGGCAGATTCGCGGCCCGGCGCCGAAAGGCATCGAAATGCGCTTCGCGGCGTTCGCCGGCTGGCCCGGCGATTCCCCGGCAAGCCATCGTTCCGGGCGGAACTCGGCGGCATGCGGAATGTATTCTTCGCTGACGCTATCGCGCCGCATCAAGCCGAACACCACGACGTCGCTCGGCACGCGCACGTTACCGATCGTCGTTTCGTGCGCCGGCGCCAGCACGATCATCGGGGCGACGGGCTTGAGCCGCATTGTTTCGTGCGCGCAAGCCTCGACGTATTCGAGCGCGCCGAGCTGCTCATATGCAGGGTTTTTCGGGTCGGCGACGACGCGGCGCACTTCTTCCGCGGCGCGCGCCAGCGTCTGTGGATTGCGCCACAGCAGGTAGATCATCCAGGCAATCGTGTTCGCAGTCGTGTCTTCGCCGGCCAGCAGCATAGTCAGTACATTGCCGGCCACCTGCGCATCGTCGATTCCGCTATCGGGCTCGTCCGCCGCAACGATCATCGCTTCCAGCAGGTTCGGCGGATTGCTGGCGCGTTCGGGGTCCTGCTTGAGGCGCGCGCGCGCCTGCGCGACGAATCCATCCACCGCTTCGTTGACCGCCACCATGCTGCGCTTCAGCTCCCGGTCGGCGCGCGAGGGCAGCCAGCGCCACATCGGAAGCGCAGCGGCCAAGCGGCGCGCGAGCGCGGGGAAGATCTTGTCGAGGTGCTTCTGAATGACGTCTTCGTCGGACTCGAGCGTGTTGACCTCGGCGCCGAACGCAAGGCCGGCAATCGTGTCCACGGTATAGCGCATCAGATCGGCCTGCAGGTCGATCGAGCGGTCGGTGCGCGCCGCGATCTGCCAGCGTCCGACCAGCCGCTGCGCCACGCGGCAAAGCGCGGGGAAGTACCGCTTGATGTGCGCCGG
>DASYPC010000011.1:0-4598 GCA_036007105.1 Burkholderiales bacterium
CTCGCTGTCCTCGTGGTCATTTTCCTGTTTCCCGCGGTAGCGACCTGGCTGCCTTCGAAGATCGGTTGACGGGCATGGAACGTTCATTCAAGGAAGAAGTCGAGAAGCTCAAGCTGGGGGACGGCGAGGTCTTCCATGGCGAAGGCATCCTCGCGGTCACCAAGGCGCTGCTGCAATCGGGCGTCTCGTACGTCGGCGGATACCAGGGCGCCCCGGTCTCGCACATGATGGACGTGCTGAACGACGCGCGCGACATCCTGGACGAGCTCGGCGTGCACGTGGAAACCAATGCGTCGGAGGCGGGCGCGGCGGCGATGCTCGGCGCATCGATCAACTACCCGCTGCGTGGCGCAGTCACGTTCAAGTCCACGGTCGGCACCAACGTCGCATCGGACGCGCTTTCCAACCTGGCCTCCGCAGGCGTCAAGGGCGGCGCGCTGATCGTGCTCGGCGAAGACTACGGCGAGGGCGCTTCGATCATCCAGGAGCGCAGCCACGCGTTCGCGATGAAATCGCAGATGTGGCTGCTCGATCCGCGCCCGAGCCTGCCGAAGATCGTCGAGATGGTGGAGCGCGGGTTCGAGCTCTCGGAGGCGTCGAGCACGCCGGTGATGCTCGAGTTGCGCATCCGCGCCTGCCATGTGCAGGGAACATTCACGACGAAAAAGAACCGCGCAGCGCGCTACTCGAGGCGTGCGCTGCTCGAGACGCCGGAGTTCGACTTCGGCCGGATCAGCCTGCCGCCATCCACCTATGCGCAGGAAAAGCACAAGATCGACGTGCGCTGGCCGGCGGCCACCCATTTCATTCGCGAGCACAAGCTCAATGAAGTGTTTGCGGGCGAGCGGGCCGATGTCGGCATCCTGTGCCAGGGCGGCCTGTACAACGCCGCCGTGCGCGCGCTCCAGCAGCTCGGCTTCGCGAACGTGTTCGGCGATTCGCGCATCCCGATCTACTGCATGAACGTGACCTATCCCCTGATCCCCGAGGAGATCGTCGCGTTCTGCAGCGGCAAGCGCGCGGTGCTGGTGATCGAAGAAGGCCAGCCCGCCTACATCGAGGAAGCGCTGCTCGCGACGCTGCGCCGCCATGACGTGAATGCCGTCCAGGTGCACGGCAAGGATCTGCTGCCGATGGCGGGCGAGTACACCGGCGAGGTGGTGGTAACCGGCGTGGCGCGCTTTCTCGAAGCCGGCGAAGCGCTCGCATCCATCACCGGGCCGAAGAAAAAAGCCGCCGAGCTTCTGGGCGCGCCGCTGCCGACCCGCCCGCCGGGCTTCTGCGTGGGCTGCCCGGAGCGCCCGGTGTTCGCGGCGATGAAGCTGGTGGAGAAGGACGTGGGCAAATACCACGTTTCGGCCGACATCGGCTGCCACACGTTCGCGACGCTGCCGCCGTTCAACATCGGCAACACCGTGCTCGGCTACGGCCTCGGGCTCGCTTCGAATTCGGCGGTGCAGCCGATGTTCGGCAGGCGCACCGTGACGATCATGGGCGACGGCGGCTTCTGGCATAACGGGCTCACCTCGGGCGTTGCGAACGCGGTGTTCAACCGCGATGACGGCATCCTGGTGATCATGAAGAATGGCTACAGCGCCGCCACCGGAACGCAAGAGCTGCCGTCCTCCGCACAGCACAGCGAGTCCAAGGCGAGCGACATGAGCATCGAGCGCGCGCTGCAGGGGCTTGGCGTGGACTGGATGCGGACGGTGTACACCTACCACGTCGGCGAGATGAAGCAGACGCTCAAGGACGCGATGACGACGGACCACGCCGGGCTGAAAGTCATCATTGCCGACGGCGAATGCCAGCTCGAGCGCCAGCGGCGCATTCGCCCCGAGACCGCGAAAAAGCTCTCGTCGGGCGAGCGAGTCGTGCGTGTCAAGTACGGCGTCGACGAGGACACCTGCACCGGGGACCATTCGTGCATCCGGCTCTCCGGCTGCCCGACGCTCACCGTCAAGGACAACCCGGATCCGCTGCGTCGCGACCCGGTCGCCACCGTGATCGACGGCTGCGTCGGCTGCGGCCTGTGCGGCGAGAATGCGCACGCGGCGGTGCTCTGTCCTTCGTTCTATCGCGCCGAAGTGATCCAGAACGCGTCGCTTCTCGATCGCGTCCTCGATCGCCTGCGCCGCGCCATCGTCCCGGCATGAGCCTGCCCGAGCGCTCGCTCACGGTGCTGATCGCCGCGCTGGGGGGCGAAGGCGGCGGCGTCATGGCCGATTGGCTGATGCACGCGGCGACCGCCTGCGGGTTTCCTGCGCAGGCGACGTCGATCCCGGGCGTTGCGCAGCGCACCGGGGCGACCACCTACTACCTGGAGATCTTTGCTGCGCGGCGCGAGCGGCTCGGCGGGCGCGATCCGGTGATGTCGCTGACCCCGAGCCCCGGGAACGTCGACGTCATGGTGGCTTCCGAGCTGCTCGAGGCGGGGCGCGCGATGCAGAACGGCTTTGTCAGCCCGCAGCGCACCACTTTCATCGCCTCCACGCATCGCATCTACGCAACGGTCGAGAAATCGCAGATGGCCGACGGCCGCGTCGCCAGCGAGCGTGTGCTGAAAGCAGCGCAGCAGCTCGCGAAGCGCGCAGTGCTGTTCGACATGCGCAGGCTGGCCGAGGAAAGCGGCACGGTGATCAACGCAGTGCTGTTCGGCGCAATCGCAGGCTCGGGCGCGCTGCCGCTGCCGCGCGAAGCCTGCGAGGCGGCGATCCGGCACGGCGGCAAGGGCGCAGAAGCGAGCCTGCGCGGATTCGCCGCCGGCTACGACATCGCCGCGGGAGCGCGCGCAGCGCCGGCGCTTGAAGCGCACCGCCTGCCGCCCGAGGCGCAGGAGATCCTCAACCTGGGTGTCGCCCGGCTGCGGGACTACCAGGGCGAAGGCTACGCGACGCTCTACCGCGAGCGCGTCCGCTCGCTCGGTGACGCCGACGCGAAGCTGGTCGGCGAAGTCGGCCGCCACCTAGCGCTCTGGATGAGCTACGAGGACATCATCCGGGTCGCCGACCTCAAGACGCGCGCCACCCGTTTTGAGCGCGTGCGCAGGGAAACCGGCGCGAAGGAAGGCGAGCCGGTCGTCGTCATCGATTACCTCAAGCCCGGGATCGAGGAGTTTGCGTCGATCCTGCCGCCCGGCCCCGGGCGACGCCTGCGTGACTGGGCGGAGCGGCGCGGCAAGCTCGACGCGTACAACGTCGGCATGCATGTAAAGACTTCCGGGATCGCAGGGTTCCTGCTCGTGCGCGCGCTGGCGTGGCTGAAACCGTGGCGCCCGCGCAGCTTCCGCTACGCGGAAGAGCAGGCGCTGATCGAGCGCTGGCTCGGCGCGATCCGCGACGCAACGCCGAAGAGCACCGCGCTCGCGCTCGAAATTGCGCAATGCGCCGGCTTGCTCAAAGGCTACGGAGAAACGCACCGGCGCGGCCTCGCGAATTTCCTCGCGATCTTCGATGCGCTCGTCGAGAACCCCGCGACGGCGGACCCTGGCGAGCAGGCCGCGGCGATTCGCAAAGCGCGCGAAGCGGCGCTTGCGGACCCGGACGGCCTCGCGCTGGAGCAGAACCTGGGCCGGCGCGTGCTCTGGATGAAGGCCGTAACCCATTGATCTGTAGGTCGAATCAGTAAAACCAGTCGCCCTTCGCTCGATCCCGGATGCTAGAATCGACCTGGATTCCCGAGCGACCATGTCTGCGATTCCCCAACCCGTCCAGCAGGCCGCGCGCGCCGAGTTCTACCGGCGCATGGACCGGGACAATCTCGCGCCGCTGTGGGAAGTGCTGCATGCGCTGGTTCCTCCGCAACCGCAAACGCCGTGCAAGCCAGCGCTCTGGAAATATCGCGACATCCGGCCGTACATCCTCGAGTCCGGGAGTCTCATCACCGCACGCGAAGCGGTGCGCCGCGTGCTCATCCTGGAGAACCCCGGGATGCGCGGCCAGTCCTCGATCACCAGAAGCCTGTACTGCGGCCTGCAGCTGATCCTGCCCGGCGAAATCGCCCCCAGCCACCGTCACACGCAGTCGGCGCTGCGCTTCATCATCGAGGGCACGGGCGCGTATACCGCGGTGGATGGCGAGCGCACCATGATGCACCCGGGCGATTTCATCATCACGCCGTCGTGGACCTGGCACGATCACGGCAACCCGGGCGCGGAGCCGGTCGTCTGGATGGACGGGCTCGACATCAACATCCTCGCGCTCTTCGATGCGCAGTTCGCGGAAAACTACCCCGAAGAGGTACAGCCCGTGACACGCCAGGAAGGAGACTCCGCAGCGCGCTACAGCCACAATCTGGTGCCGCTCGGCCCGTTGCCGCAGAGCAGGACTTCGCCGCTCTTCAGCTATCCGTACGCCCGCAGCCGCGAAGCATTGGCCTCGCTCGCACGCAACGAAGCGCCGGACGCCTGCCACGGCTGGAAGATGCGATTCAGCAACCCGCTCACGGGCGGCTTCGCGATGCCGACGATCGGCGCGTTCCTGCAGCTGCTGCCTGCGGGCTTTCGCGGCGATCCGTATCGCTGCACCGACGCCACCGTGTATTCGGTGGTCGAGGGAAGCGGACGCGCACGGATCGCAGAGCAGGATTTCCCGTTCGAG
>DASYPC010000012.1:0-3077 GCA_036007105.1 Burkholderiales bacterium
CGACCGCGAATCCGACCCAGCGCGCGAGGGGCGTCAGGCCGAGCTCCCTCAGCACCCGCTCGCTGACCACGACCGACGCCCCGGCGCCATCCGACATCTGCGAACTGTTGCCCGCGGTCACCGAGCCTTTCGCCGCGAACACGGGCTTTAGCTTGGCAAGCCCGTCGGCGCTGGTGTCGGCACGCGGACCCTCGTCGCGATCGATGCGGCGCTCGCGAGTGACTATCTTGCCCGACGCGAGATCGGGCACGTTTTCCCGGATGGGATAAGGCGATATCTCGGCGCTGAATTCACCGTTCGCCTGCGCGGCGAGCGCCTTTTGATGGCTGGCGAGCGCAAACGCGTCCTGCTCCTCGCGCGATACCTTCCAGCCTGCGGCGACCTTCTCTGCAGTCAGTCCCATGCCGTAGGCGATGCCGAGGTTCTCGTCTTTCGCAAAGACTTCGGCGTTGAGCGCGAGCCGACCCAGCATCGGAATCATGCTCATGCTCTCGGTGCCGGCGGCGATCACGATGTCGGCTTCGCCGGTGCGAATGCGATCGGCGGCAATCGACACCGCATTGAGTCCCGAGGAGCAGAAGCGGTTGATCGTCATTCCCGCCACGCTGTTAGGCAATCCGGCGAGCAGGAGGCCGATCCGCGCGACGTTCATGCCCTGTTCGTACTCTGGCATGGCGCAGCCGACGATCACGTCTTCGATCCGCTCAGGTTCGATCTCTCGCACCTGCGCGAGCACGCTCCTCAGGACGTGCGCCAGGAGCGAGTCGGGGCGGGTGTGCTTGAACGCGCCGCGCGGCGCCTTGCCGACCGGTGTGCGCGTCGCCGCAACGATATACGCGTCCTGCATTTGCCTGGCCATGTGACCTCCCGTCAATTGCGCAGCGGCTTGCCGGTCTTGAGCGTATGGGCGATGCGTTCCTGCGTCTTGGGATTCTTGAGCAGCGCCATGAATTCGCGGCGCTCGAGGTCGAGGAGCCACTTCTCGTCCACGAGACTCCCCGGTTCGACCTCGCCGCCGCACAGCACGCGAGCGATGGAGAGCCCCACCTGGAAGTCGTATGCCGAGATGAATCCGCCGTCGCGCATGTTGACCAGCATCATCTCGAGTGTCGCGATGCCGGTCTTGCCCGCGGCCGGGATGTCTGAGCGCGGCAGCGGCGGCCGGTAGGCGGCCTGTGACAGCGCCTGCACTTGCGCCTTGGCGACCCATAAGAGCTCGTAGGGATTGAAGATGATGACGTCGGCAGGCCTGAGATAACCCAGATCCTTGGCGTCCAGCGCATTTTTCGACACGGTCGCGAGCGCGACCTGCTGGAAGTAGGTCCGCAGGAAGGGGAAAAGATCGAGCTGGCCGCCAGGGGAGCCGCGAGCGACTTCCTGCGCAGCCCGGAGAGCGAGCTCCTTGCATCCGGCGCCGGCGGGCAGCAGGCCGACGCCCGCTTCAACGAGGCCGATGTACGACTCCAGCGCGGCGACCGCGCGGTCGCAGTGCATGATGAGCTCGCAGGCGCCCCCCAGCGCCATTCCGCGCACGGCGGCAACGGTCGGTGCCAGGCTGTATCGCAAGCGCTGCGATGTTTGCTGGAACTTGGAGACGACCGCTTCGACCTCGTCCCACACTCCCGCCTGCACGGTCGGACCCAGCGACGCGAGATCGGCGCCCAGAGAGAACGGCTCGCTCGTCTGCCAAAGGACGAGCCCGCGCCAGTTGCGCTCGGCTTCGGCGATCGCAGCGAGCAACCCCTCGAGCACGTCCGAGCTGATCGTGTGCTGCTTCGTCTTGAAGGAGACGATGGCGATGTCGTCACCGGTATGCCACATCCGCACCGCATCGGTTTCCAGAATCGTCGTTCCCGCCGGCTGTTTCTCGCCTAAGACCGGATCCGGAAAGTATTGCCGCGCGTACACAGGCAGCTTCGAGCGCGGGTGGAAGGTGTGGGTCGCCGGCGAGTACGCGCCCGCTGGTGTGTGCACGCCCGCCGCAGCCGGACCGGTCGTCACCCACTCGGGCAGCGCCACCGCAGCAAGCGCCTTGCCGGCGGCAACGTCCTCGGCAACCCACTCTGCGACCTGGCGCCAGCCCGCGGCCTGCCAGGTCTCGAACGGACCCTTCTTCCAGCCGAAGCCCCAGCGGATCGCGAGGTCGACGTCACGCGCATTGTCCGCAATCGTGGCGAGATGATAAGCGCAGTAGTGAAAGAGATCGCGGAAGATCGCCCAGAGAAACTGCGCCTGGGGATGCGCATGCGCGCGCAGTCGCGCGAACTGCTCCGCCGGCGTCTTCAAGGCCAGGATCGCCGCGACTTCCGGATCGATCACGCCCGCGGAGGGCCGGTAAGTCTGCGTGGCGAGATCGAGGACTTCGATATCCCTGCCCACCTTCCGGAAGAAGCCGGCCTTTGTCTTCTGGCCGAGCGCTCCCTTGTCGATGAGCGCCTTGAGCCAGGCGGGAGCCTGGTAATACTTGTGCCACGGGTCGTCGGGCAGCGCCTCGTCCATTGTCCGGATGACGTGTGCCATGGTGTCGAGCCCGACCACGTCGCTGGTGCGATACGTCGCACTCCTGGCGCGGCCGATCGCAGGTCCGGTCAGCGCGTCGACGACGTCGAAGCCGAGCCCCAATCTTTCGGTGTGCACCATGGTTGCCAACATCGAGAAAATGCCGACGCGGTTGGCGACGAAGTTCGGTGTGTCCTTGGCGCGGACGATGCCCTTGCCCAGCGTCGTCACCAGGAAGGTCTCCAACTGGTCGAGAAGGCGCGGCTCGGTAGCGCGTTGTGCGATCAGCTCGACCAGATGCATGTACCGCGGCGGGTTGAAAAAATGAATGCCGCAGAACCGCGGCCGCAGGTGAGCCGGGCAGGCTTGCGCCAGCGCGTCGATCGACAGCCCGGAGGTGTTGCTCGCGAAGATCGCCTGCGCGCCGACATGCGGCGCGACCTTGGCGTAAAGCGCCTTTTTCCAATCCATCCGCTCGGATATCGCCTCGATCACGAGATCGCAGCCTTCAAGCAGCGCGAGATGCTGGTCGTAGTTTGCCGGCGTGATGCCGGCGGCGCGGTCCTTTGCCGCCAGCG
>DASYPC010000013.1:0-16093 GCA_036007105.1 Burkholderiales bacterium
GTGTTTAACCTGCATGCGCGCGATGCTAGAACGATCCATATGTACATGCAACGATCTATAGGTGGATCGCGCGATATGCCGGCAGATAGCGAGAGTTATAGAACCTCCATTCCGAGCGTTTGCACCCGGTCGCTAATCCCCAACCTCTTTGCGTCGAGCCAGCGCATTTCCCACAGCCGCTGTTGTGGGCGCCAGATTGCACCCAGCCTCTTCGCGCGCTCGCGCAGCTCGGTTTCGGCGTACGCGATGCGCACCGCGATCATTTCTTCGTCGCGGCGACGCGAGCGCCGGATATTGCCCTGCCATGGCACGGTTTCCACGATCAGCTCGACGGTCTTGTGCCGGCAGTGCTTCTGCTCGTCGTAGCGGTAGCGAACGCAGACGAGGCGTTCACCGAAGCGCTGAAGGAGTTTCCGGGTTCCGGGCTGGCCGGGTCTGTGGGTCAGCCGGATCTCCATGCCCGCATAACGACACGCCCCGCGGCGGGGGTTGACGTGCCGTCTACTCTTCCGCTGTCGGATCCGGTGAGCTGAGTTCGGTGGTCACTGTCGCGGGCCGGCCCGGCAGCACCAGTGCCGACCCTGTCGCGACCGCGACTTTCTTGCCGTCGGCGTCGAACACTTCCGAGGTCGCGATGACTACGCTGCGGCCGCGATGCATCACGGTTCCGTGCGCGATGAGGTCGCGCCCGTCGGGTAACACCGGACGCAGGAAGTAGACCTTCAGATCGACGGGAGCGAACGCGGTGCCGGCCGGAACTGTCGTCTGTACCGCGCCGTCGATCGCGGTGCCGGCAAGAAACGCGGTCGCTCCGCCGTAGAGCCTGCCTTTCACCGGCGCACAGAACCATTCGCTCGCCGGCATCTTCCAGCGCGTCTTTCCTTCCTCGGCTTCGAGCGGCGTGATGCCGAAGAAGCGGTTGAGCGGCGGAGAGGGCAGCTCCTGGCGGACGAGGCCGCGCAGGACATCGAGCCCGCTCATGCGCGCCCAGATTTCCTGCGGAAGGACTTCGCCGACGATCGGTCGCTCGTAAGGGTGCGGCGTGGGCCACTGCGGCTCTGCGATGCGCGGTGGATTCTTCAGCGCGTGCTCGACCATTTCCCACGGTGCCGCGATGCGCGGGAGGATTGCGCACCGGCTGCTCGTCACCGCGATCAGCCTGCCTGCGTCGTCCGTTACGTCGACCTGCGAGACGGCGATCGTCTTGCCGGCGTGGATCAGCCGGCCTTTCGCCGTGAGCGTTCCGCTGCGCGGGACGACAGTCCGCAAGAACGACAAGGAAATCTCGGCGGAAGTGAACGGCGTCGCAGGCGGCAACGCAGTCTGCACGGTGCAACCGAGCGGCGCATCCACGAGCAGCGCGAGCGTGGCGCCGGACACCACGCCTTGCGGAGGGAGTAGCCAATCGGTCACCGGCAACGTGAACGTCGCGCTGCCGGATTCCACCGCGGTGAGCCGCAGGCCGCAAAAGTAGCCGATCGGTGGCGGAAGGCTGCCGCCTTCGACGAGGCTGCGCAGGTAGTCGAGACCGGAAAGCGCGACGAACTGCCCCGGGTCGGTGTAGAACCCGCGCACCGGCTCCTGCCAGATCGGCATTGCGCCCGTAGTCATTTAGACTGGCGCATTCTCTCCTGCGAGGCACCGCGATGCCAAGAAAGAAGCGCCCGAACTTCATCGTCATCCTGATCGACGACCTGCGCCACGACGAGTTCGGCGCGGGCGGCCATCCGTACATGAAGACGCCGCACGTCGATCGCATCGCGCACGAAGGCGCGCTCTTCGAGCGCGCGTTCCACACCACGCCGATCTGCTCGCCGAACCGCGCTTCGATCCTGACTGGCCAGTACGCGAGCCGGCACGGCATCATCGACAACGTCGCGCGCGACGCGATGAGCCACCGCTTGCCGAACTATCACCTCGAGCTGCAGCGTCTCGGCTATGAGACCGCGCACATCGGCAAATGGCACATGGGCAACGACGGCACGCCGCGGCCCGGCTACGACCATTGGATCGCCTACGACGGGCACGGGCGGCTTTTCGACCCGAAGCTGAACGAGAACGGCACCTACGTGCAGCACTCGGGCTACATCACCGACCTGATGAATCGCATGGCGGTGGAATTCATCGAGCGCAAGCACGCCAAGCCTTTCTCGCTCTTTTTCGCGCACAAGGCGGTGCACCCCGATGCCGCGCAGGCGGCGGACGGCACGCTCGACCTTTCGAAGCAGGGCGGCTACAAGCCCGCCGAGCGTCACGCCGACCTCTACAGGGGCAGCGTGTTTCCGAAGAAGGCGAACATGCTTGCGCCGGCCGAGGTTGCGAAGGCGAAGCCCGCCTGGGCCGAAGCGTTCGAGCTGAAGAAATCGGAGCGGTCGCGCGCCGTGCTCGACGCGCTGCACGCCGGCATGCAGGAGGAGATCCGCCTGCGCGCGGCGATGATGGCCTCGGTGGACGAGGGCGTCGGCATGATCTTCGACGCGCTCGAGCGCAAGAAAGCGCTCGACGACACGCTGATCGTGTTTCTCGGCGACAACGGCTATTTCTTCGGCGAGCACGGATTGGGGCCCGAGCGGCGCTTTGCCTACGAGGAGGGGATCCGCTCGCCGTTCCTGGTGCGCTTCCCGCCCCGGGTGAAAGCGGGCGCGCGGATTCGCGACCTGGTGATCTGCCAGGACATTGCGCCGACGCTCCTCGGGCTCGCCGGCGGAAAGCCGGGCGCGCAGATCCAGGGGCGCTCGCTCGCACCGCTTTTCGCCGGCCGGCGACAGGGGTGGCGGAAGTCGATCCTGCTCGAATACTGGGCGGAGCAGGCGCTGCCGTGGCTGGTCGGCATGAGCTACAAGGCGGTCCGCACCGAGCGCTACAAGCTGATTCACTGGGTCAATCGCGGCCGCGCCGGCGAGCTCGACGAGCTCTACGACCTCGACCGGGATCCCGATGAGCTGAACAATGTGATCCGTTCGCGCGGCCAGGCCAGCGTTCGCGAGCGACTGCGGCGCGAGCTGAGACGGCTCGTCGCCGACGCGCTCGGCATCTGAAGCCTTTCTGCGCAGTCAGGTTTGGACTAGTATGTAGCCGAGTCTGCGCTCTTCGGGAGGCCGCACCATGCAAGTCAAGGAAATCCTGCGCGTCAAGGGCAACCGGCTGCTCAGCATCGAGCCTTCCGGTCGCGCCGTCGACGCAGTCTTCACGATGGCGGACCAGAACCTCGGCTCGCTCGTGGTCGTGGACCAGGGCCGGATGGTCGGCATGCTGACCTTCCACGAGGTGCTGCAGACGCTCGCCAAGAGCGGCGGCGCGCTCGGGGATATCCAGGTGAGCGACATCATGGTGCGCAATCCCGTGATCGCCACTCCCGACATGGAAGTGAATGATCTGCGGCGCACGATGCTCGAGACCAGCGCGCGCTACCTGCCGGTGATGCAGGAGAGCAAGCTGGTCGGCGTGATCTCGTTCCGCGACGTGGCGAAAGCGGTTCTCGAAGAGCAGGATTTCGAGAACAAGATGCTGAAGGGCTACATCAAGAACTGGCCCGCCTAGCGCGCCGCCTTGACGCGGCGTCGCTTTCTCTACGGCGCCGCCGGCGCGGCGGGCACTGCGGCAATCGCCGGCTGCACGACCTGGCGCATGTGGTGGCCCGAGCAGGGCCTGTGGAATCCCTGCCTCGCGCTGCTGCCCCGCGAGCTCGCCGAGCACGACCTGGTGCAGTCAGCGTGGGACGGGATCGATCCCGCGCGGGTCTGGGACTCGCACGCGCACCTGATCGGCACGGGCGACTCGGGCAGCGGCATCTCCATCCACCCGCGCATGGAAAGCCTGTTGAGCCCCGGGGGCTACGCGCGGCGGATGTTTTTCCTCAACGCCGCCTGCGCGCACGATGCGCCCGACAACGTCGATCGCGCCTACGTCGAGCGCATGCAGAAGCTGATCGACGGGCTGCGGCCGGGCACGAAGCTGGTGTTGCTTGCGTTCGAATCCGCGCACGACGAACAGGGCAAGACCGATGCCGGGAACACCAATTTCCACATTCCGGATGCGTATGCGCGCGACGTGGCGCGCGAGCATCCGCGCTACTTCGAGTGGGCGGCGTCGATCCATCCGTATAGACCGGATTGCGTGCAGGTGCTCGAGCAGGCGAAGCGCGACCGCGTGCGCGCCGTGAAGTGGATCCCCGCCGCGATGGGCATCGATCCCGCATCGGCTCGCTGCGACCGCTTCTACGCCGCGCTCGCGCGGCTCGACGTGCCTCTCATCACGCACGCCGGCCTCGAGCGCGCGGTGGTGAGCGGCTATTCGCAGGACCTCGGCAACCCGTTGCGGCTGCGGCGCGCGCTGGCGGCCGGCGTGCGCGTGGTCGTGGCGCACTGCGCCTCGATGGGGACCGACCGTGATCTCGATCGCGGCGAGGACGCGCCGCTCGTGCCGAGCTTCGATCTGTTCGCGCGCCTGATGGAGGACGCGCGTTACGAGGGGCGCCTCTTTGGAGACATCTCGGCGATGCCGCAGGTGAACCGGGCCGCGCCCGCGCTCGCGCGCGTGATCGAGCGCACCGAGTGGCATCCGCGGCTGCTGAACGGGTCGGACTACCCGCTGCCGGGCGTGATGCCGCTCTTCTCGGTGGACTACCTCGTGTCGCTCGGACTGCTCGCCGAGCGCGCGGCCCCGGTGCTGAAGGCGATCCGCGCGCACAATCCGCTGCTCTTCGATTTTGTGCTGAAGCGGCAGCTGCGCTCGGGCGGAAAATCGTTCGCCACGGGCGTGTTCGAGACGCGCAGCTTCTTCGAACGCGCCGTGTAGAATCGATCCGAACATGTCCGGAAATACGTTCGGCACCCTCTACTGCGTCACCTCGTTCGGCGAATCGCACGGCCCTGCGTACGGCGGCGTGGTGGATGGCTGCCCGCCGGGTCTTGCCCTTTCGGCGCAAGACATCCAGAAGGAGCTCGACCGCAGGAAGCCCGGCGCGTCGCGCCACGTCACGCAGCGGCGCGAATCGGACGCGGTGGAGATTCTTTCCGGCGTGTACGAAGGAAAGACTACGGGGACTGCGATCGGGTTCATCATCCGCAACGAGGACCAGCGCTCGAAGGACTATTCGGCCATCGCCGAAAAGTTCCGCCCTGGGCATGCGGACTATACCTATTGGCAGAAGTACGGCATCCGTGACGCGCGCGGCGGCGGCCGCGCCTCGGCGCGCGAAACGGCCGTGCGCGTGGCGGCCGGCGCGATCGCCAGGAAATGGCTCGCGGAGCGCTACAGCGTGTCGGTGAAAGGCTACCTCGCCCAAATCGGCCCGCTGCGCATCCCCTTTCGTTCCTGGGAGGCAGCGCAGTCGAACGCTTTTTTTGCCGCCGACTCGTCGATGGTGCAGCAGCTGGAGACCTTCATGGACGAGCTGCGCGCGAGCGGCGATTCGTGCGGCGCCCGCGTCAACGTCGTCGCGCAGCGCGTGCCGGTCGGCTGGGGCGAGCCGGTCTATGGCAGGCTCGATGCGGACATCGCCTGGGCAATGATGTCGATCAACGCGGTCAAAGGGGTCGAGATCGGCGCGGGGTTCGAGTCGGTCGCGCAGAAAGGCAGCGAGCACGGCGACGAAATGACCCCGCAGGGGTTTGCGTCGAACAACAACGGCGGCGTGCTCGGCGGCATCTCCACCGGGCAGGACATCACGGTCTCGCTCGCGCTGAAACCGACTTCCAGCATCCGCATTCCCCGCCGCACGATCGACGTGCGCGGGGCGGCGACCCTGATCGAGACCACCGGTCGCCACGATCCGTGCGTCGGTCTGCGCGCCACGCCGATCGCGGAGGCGATGCTGGCCTGCGTGCTGATGGACCATGCGCTGCGCCATCGCGCCCAGTGCGGCGATGTGACGCCGCCAACGCGCCTGGGATAGAAAAGCGCAGCGGAATCAATTACGATATCGGTCCGGCGTTTTGCCGCAAGAGGCAATAACATGAGCAACAAGGGGCAGCTGCTACAAGACCCGTTCCTGAACACCCTGCGCAAGGAGCATGTCCCGGTCTCCATCTATCTCGTGAATGGCATCAAGCTGCAGGGGCAGATCGAATCCTTCGACCAGTACGTCGTGCTGCTGCGCAATTCGGTCACCCAGATGGTGTACAAGCACGCCATCTCGACTGTGGTGCCATCGCGCGCGGTCACGTTCGAGCAGAGCACCGACGTCTGAACCCAGCGGCTTGCTAGAGCGCCCCCTTGTGCGCCCGGATGCGCAGGCGGCGGTCCTGGTCTGTCTCGACTTCGGCGATCCGGACCATGCGGACGCGATCGACGAGTTCGTGCGCCTCGCCCAGAGCGCCGGTGCGGTGCGCCACGCGCTCATCGACGGGCGGCGCCAGCGTCCCGACCCGAAATTCTTCGCCGGCAGCGGCAAGATCGTGGAGATCGGGCGTGCCGCGCACGAGATCAATGCAGCGTTCGTGATCTTCAATCATCCGCTGTCGGGCGCGCAGCAGCGCAATCTCGAGCGCGAGCTCGGGCGGCGCGTGCTCGATCGCACCGAGCTGATCCTGGAAATTTTCGCGCAGCGGGCGCGCACCAGCGAGGGCAAGGTGCAGGTCGAGCTGGCGCAGCTCGAGCACCTCTCGACCCGGCTGGTGCGCGGCTGGACCCACCTCGAGCGCCAGCGCGGCGGCCTCGGCAAGACGGGCGGCCCCGGCGAGACCCAGCTCGAGCTGGACAAGCGCTACATCGCGCGCCGCGTGCGCGTGCTGAAGGACAAGCTGCAGCAGATGCAGCAGCGGCGCTCGCTGCAGCGGCGCGCCCGCGTCCGCGGGGCCGTCTTTTCGATCTCGCTCGTCGGCTACACGAACGCAGGCAAGACCTCCCTCTTCAACGCGCTCGCGCATGCGGGCGCGCTCGAGGCCGATCGCCTGTTTGCCACGCTCGATACGACGACGCGCCGCCTCTACGTCCCGGAAGCCGGCCCGGTCGCGCTGTCAGACACGGTCGGTTTCATCCGCGACCTGCCGCACACGCTGGTGGCGTCGTTCCGCGCGACGCTGGAAGAGACGGTGCACGCCGATCTGCTGCTGCAGGTCGTCGACAGCGCGTCCCCGGCGCGGGAACAGCAGATCGAGGACGTGAACGGTGTGTTGCGCGAGATCGGCGCGGACTCGATCCCGCAGATCGAGGTGTGGAACAAGATCGATCTGCGAGCGGGCGGTGCGGCGCACGACCCGGGAGCCGAGCGCGACGAGTATGGTCGGATTTCCCGCGTATTCGTGAGCGCACGAACGGGCGCCGGACTTGCCAGGTTGCGCATGGCAATCGGGGAGGCGGCCCAAAGGCGCGCGACGGCTGCTCCGGCAGCGGTAGCGATTTCAATCTGACCCTACCCACATGTCGTTGAACGACCCCAATTGGGGCCGCCAGGGAGGTTCCCGCGGCCCGGGCGGCGGCAATCAGGGCCCGCCCGACCTCGACGAGCTGTGGCGCAACTTCAACCGCCGCCTCGGCGAGCTGTTCGGCAGGCGCCGCGGAGGAGGCGGCGGCGAGCCGCCGCGCCTCATCTCGGGGCCGAGCATCGGCGGGGCCGGATTGCTGGCGGGCGTCGTGCTCGCGGTATGGCTGGCCAGCGGCTTCTACATCGTGGTCGAGGGGCAGCGCGGCGTCGTGCTGACGTTCGGCAAGTTCGCTGCGGAGACCACCTCGGGACTGAACTGGCGGCTGCCCTGGCCGGTGCAGTCGCATGAGATCGTCAACCTCTCGCAGGTGCGCACGCTCGAGGTCGGCTACCGCAACAACGTCAAGACGCGCGTGCTCAAGGAATCGCTGATGCTGACGGACGACGAGAACATCGTCGACCTGCAGTTCGCCGTGCAGTACATCGTGCGCGACGCGCGCCAGTGGCTGTTCAACACCAAGCGCCCGGACGAGACCGCGATGCAGGGCGCCGAGACCGCGATGCGCGAGATCATCGGCAAGAGCAAGATGGACCAGATCCTGTACGAGTCGCGCGAAGAGATCCAGATCAAGGCGCAGCAGCTGATGCAGCAGATCCTCGACCGCTACAAGACCGGCATTCAGGTGAGCCGCATCACGATCCAGAGCGCCCAGCCGCCCGAGCAGGTGCAGGCTGCGTTCGACGATGCGGTCAAGGCGGGGCAGGACCGCGAGCGGCAGAAGAACGAGGGCCAGGCGTACGCAAACGACGTGATCCCGAAGGCGCGCGGCGCCGCGTCGCGCCTGATGCAGGAGGCCGACGGCTACCGGCAGCGCGTGATTGCGAATGCCGACGGCGACGCTTCGCGCTTCAAGCAGGTGCTTGCCGAATACTCCAAGGCGCCCGGGGTGACGCGCGAGCGCATCTACATCGAGACGATGCAGCAGGTGCTCGCCTCGACCTCGAAAGTGATGCTGGACTACAAGGGCGGCGGCAACCTGCTCTACCTGCCGCTCGACAAGCTGATGCAGCAGTCCGGAGCGGCGGCGCTTTCCGAGTCGCAGGCGTCGCAACGCCCTTCGCCCGAGGCGGCGCCCGCGGCGGAGAGCGGGGCGCGCTCGCGCGAGACGCTGCGCGGCCGCGAGCGGGGGGAGCGCCAGTGAGAGCGCTGGGCCCCATTCTCGCGGTCGTCATCGCGCTCGCCGTGCTGGCGAGCAGTGCGATGTACACCGTCGACCAGCGCCAGCACGCGATCGTATTCCAGTTCGAAGAGGTGAAGGGCGTCGTCACGACCCCGGGGCTGCACTTCAAATGGCCGCTGATCCAGCGCGTGCGGACGTTCGACATGCGCATCCTCACGTTCGACGACGCAGAGCCGTTGCGCTTCATCACCTCGGAGAAGAAGCCGGTGCTGGTGGATTCGTTCGTCAAGTGGCGCATCATCGACGTCAAGCAGTATTTCGTCTCGGTGCAGGGCGACGAGCTGAAAGCCTCGACGCGCCTCAAGCAGACGATTTCCGGGGGCCTGCAGAACGAGTTCAACAAGCGTACCGTGCACGAAGTGGTGTCCGGCGAGCGCGACAAGATCATGGAGGAAGTGCGCGAGAAGGCCGACCAGGAGCTGCGCCGCGACCTCGGCGTGGAGCTGGTCGACGTGCGCCTGAAGCGCGTCGACCTGCCCCAGGAGGTGAGCGAGTCGGTCTACCGACGGATGGAAGCCGAGCGCAAGCGGATCGCGAACGAATTGCGCTCGACCGGCTCGGCCGAAGCCGAGCGCATCCGCGCCGACGCCGATCGGCAGCGCGAGGTGATCCTCGCCGAGGCCTACCGCGACGCGCAGCGCGTCAAGGGCGAGGGCGACGCGAAATCGGCGGGGATCTACGCGCAGGCGTTCTCGCAGAACCCGGAGTTCTACTCGTTCTACCGCTCGATGGAAGCGTACAAGACGAGCTTCCGCGGCAAGACAGACCTGCTGCTGCTCGAGCCGAATTCCGATTTCTTTCGCTACTTGAAGGATGCGGGCGGCAAGCAGGCCCCGAAAAAGAAATGACGGCGCATGGGCACGACTTTTCTCCTGGCATTCGCCCTGATGCTGATCATCGAGGGGCTGCTGCCATTCCTTGCGCCTAACCTCTGGCGCGAGACCTTTCGCCGCATCATCCGCATGACCGACGGGCAGATCCGCTTCTTCGGGCTGACCTCGATGCTCGTCGGCGTGCTGCTGCTCGTCGTGTCGCGCTGGTAGGGGAGGGCACGGTGCGCTGGCTGCTTCCCGAGCATGTCGAGGACGTCCTGCCGGCGGAAGCGGCGAAGATCGAGGCGCTGCGGCGCGCGCTCCTCGATCTGTTCGCCTCCTGGGGCTACGAGCTCGTGATCCCGCCGCTGCTCGAGTACGTGGAGTCCCTTCTCACCGGCACCGGTCACGATCTCGACCTGCGCACCTTCAAGCTGGTCGACCAGCTCTCGGGGAAAATGATGGGCGTGCGCGCCGACATCACTCCGCAGGTCGCGCGCATTGACGCGCACCTGCTCAATCGCGACGCGGTGACGCGCCTTTGCTATTGCGGCAGCGTCTTGCACGCGCGTCCGGCAATGCCGGCAGCGACACGCGAGCCGATCCAGATCGGCGCGGAGATCTACGGGCATGCCGGGGTCGAAAGCGACCGGGAAATCCAGCGTCTCCTGGCGCGCGCGCTCGAGGTCGCCGGCGTGCGCGGCGCGCGCATCGACATCGGTCACGTCGCGGTGTTCCGCGCGCTGGTGCGCGCCGCGCACATCGGGACCGAATGCGAAGCCGAGCTGTTCGAGGCGCTGCAGCGGAAGGACGTTCCTGCGCTGCGCACGCTGACCCGCAGGCTCGATGCCAAGACGCGCGCCGCGCTGCTTCTGTTGCCCGAGCTCTATGGCGGCGTGGAAGTGCTGGAGGCGGCGCGGCGCCGGCTGCCGGATCTTCCGGCGCTGCGCAAGGCGCTCGCGACGCTGCGCTCGCTCGCGCGCGATTGCGCGATTCCGGCGAGCTTCGATCTTGCCGAGCTGCGCGGCTACCACTATCACTCCGGGGTCGTGTTCGACGCGTATTGCGACGGCGGCGACGGCGCGAGCGGGCCGGTCCTCATCGCCCGCGGCGGGCGCTACGACGAGGTCGGCAAGGCGTTCGGCCGGCCGCGTCCGGCGACGGGGTTCTCGATCGGCTTGCGCGAGCTCGCCGGCGTCGCGCGCATCGCTCCGTGGCGCGTGAAGAAGGCGCAGCGCAGATGAGCGCCAAGGCGCGCAACGTCGTAGTCATCGGCACGCAGTGGGGCGACGAGGGCAAGGGAAAAGTCGTCGACTGGCTCACCGACCATGCGCAGGGCGTGGTGCGCTTCCAGGGCGGCCACAACGCCGGGCACACGCTGGTGATCGGCGGCCGCAAGACCGTGCTGCACCTGATCCCGTCGGGAATCCTGCGCGAGAACGTCGACTGCTTCATCGGCAACGGCGTCGTGGTCTCGCCGCAGGCGCTGCTCGCGGAAATGGACGAGCTCGAGGCGGCCGGCGTGCCCGGAGTCGTGGCGCGACTTTGCATTTCCGAGGCCTGTCCGCTGATCCTGCCGTATCACGTGGCGCTCGATCATGCGCGCGAGCAGGCGAAGGGCGCGCAGAAGATCGGCACGACCGGCCGCGGCATCGGCCCGGCCTACGAGGACAAGGTTGCGCGCCGCGCCATCCGGCTGCAGGACCTGCTCGCGCCGGCGCGCTTTGCCGAGAAACTGCGCGAGATCCTCGAGTTCCACAATTTCGTGCTGACGCGCTTCTATCAGCACCCGCCGATCGATTTCCAGGCGACGCTCGACGAATCGCTCGCGCTGGCGTCGCGGCTGGTGCCGCTCGTGGCGGACGTGCCCCGCGCGCTCTATCACGCCAACCGCCAGGGCAAGAACCTGCTGTTCGAAGGCGCGCAGGGCTCGCTTCTCGACATCGACCATGGGACGTATCCGTACGTCACCTCCTCGAACTGCGTCGCCGGTGCGGCGGCCGCGGGCGCGGGCGTCGGTCCGCAGCACCTGCACTACGTGCTCGGCATTACCAAGGCCTACACGACGCGCGTGGGCGGCGGACCGTTCCCCACCGAGCTCTCGGACGACGTCGGCGAGCACCTGCGCCAGAAGGGACGCGAGTTCGGCGCGACCACCGGACGGCCGAGACGCACCGGGTGGTTCGACGCGGCGGCGCTCAAGCGCTCGATCCAGCTGAACGGCGTCTCGGGCGTTTGCATCACCAAGCTCGATGTGCTGGACGGCGTCGAGGCGGTGAAGATCTGCATCGGATACGAGCTGGAAGGCAGTTTCTCCGAGATTCTCCCGGTGGGCGCCGAGGAGCTCGAGCGGTGCACGCCGGTGTATGAAGAGATGCCCGGCTGGCAGCAGAGCACCGTCGGCGTGAAGGAGCACGCGCAGCTGCCCGGGGCCGCACGCGCCTACCTCGCGCGGATCGAAGCGCTGAGCGGTGTCCCGATCGATCTCATTTCGACCGGCCCGGACCGCGAAGAGACGATCGTGCTGCGCCACCCGTTCCGGGCGTCATAGGGTACGCTTGCGGCGGGCGCGCAGCCGGTGCGCACCGAGGGAGAGGGTTCATGCAAGTCGACATCGGCACGATCTACCTCGCCGGAGGGCTGGCCGGGGTGATCGCGTCGGCCGCGATGTATACGGGCAACCGCATCGTCAGTCGCTACGACGGCGTCGGTTTCCTCACGCTCGCATTGCTGATCTTCGGCGTGGCCTCGGCGCTGCTCGGCCTGCATCGCGACGTCGGCGACTGGCTCGCCTTCGGCGTCGGCAATCCGCTGCTCGCCGCGAGCGCTCTATCGTATCGCTTCGCCGTGGATCGCCTGCGCGAGTCGGAGCCGCGAACGCGCATCCCGCAATTCACGATCGGATTCGTCTGCCTGGTCGAGTGGGGGAGCCTGATCGCGGACACCTCGGGCGTCGTGCGCGCGTGCGTCGGCGCGGCCGGTACCGCAGTCGCGCTGCTGGTCCCGGTTGCGGCGCTGCTCAAGTGGTCCGCGCCCTGGGCGACGCGCGGCAGGGTCATCGCAGTCGCGGCGTTCATCGTCGCCGCGGCGGCATCGCTCGCGCGCGCGTCCGCGGTGTGGGCGGACCCGGCGAGCGTGCCGTTCACCGCGTTCTCGCCGGCCAATCTGTTCTTCGCCGTCGCGACGCTCGGCATCGCCGCCGCGACGGCGGTCTCGATCCTGGTGATGCTGCGCGAGCATCAGCGCGCGCGGCTGCAGCTGCTGGATGCGCTGACCGAGATCTTCAACCGCGACGCGTTCCTCGATCAGGCGGCACGCGTGCTCTCGCTCGGCAAGCGCCGGGATCTCGCCTGCAGCGTCGTATTGATCAACCTGGATCGCTTCAACCGTGTCAACGAAGCCCACGGCTACCGCTCGGCCGATGAAGTCTTGCGGCACATCGCGTCGCATGCTCGCTCCGTGCTGAGGCCGGAGGATCTGCTCGGCCGCACGAGCAGCTCGGAGTTCGCGATGATGCTGTTCGCCACCCCGGCGGTGGGTGCGGAGGCCGTCGCGCGCAGATTCAAAGTCACGCTGGCGGCGCGCCCGCCGCGCGTGGCAGGCGCGGGAATCCCGGTCACGGCCAGCATGGGCATCGCAGAATGGCGGCCTGGATCGGAGCTCGACGCCGCCGCGCTTCTCAAGCAGGCCGATCAGGCCGTCCAGGAAGCGAAACAGCGCGGCCGCGACATGATCGTGCGGTACGACGAGCTTGCCAGGCCACCGGCCGCGGCCGCATAGACCGCCGGGATTTGTGCGCGCTGCGTGATGTTTTCAGCTGGTGCCGAGGAAGGGACTCGAACCCCCACAGTGTTGCCACCGCCAGGACCTGAACCTGGTGCGTCTGCCAATTCCGCCACCTCGGCAAAGGTGGCGGATTGTATGGGCTGACCCTGCACGTGTCAAAGAAAAGACCCGTCAAATCGGCAGGCAAATACGCGACGCGGCGAGCCGCGCATGCGATCGCGCGCGCGCTGCTCGAAGGGCGCATCGAAGCCCATCCGGACGGTCACGGATTTCTGCTGCCCGACGACGCGTCGCTGCGCGTTTTCCTTCCCGCCGCGGAGATGCGGCAGGTGCTGCACGGCGATCGCGCGCGCGCGCGCGTGACCGGCGAGGATTCTCGCGGCCGGCCGTCGGGCGAAATCGTCGAGGTTCTCGAGCGAGCGCATCAGCGCGTCGTCGGACGCCTGCACGAGGAGCACGGCGTGCTTTTTCTCGTGCCTTCGGACCAGCGCATCGCGCAGGACATCGTCGTGCCGCCGGGCGCGGCGGGACGCGCGCGGCCGGGCGACATCGCCACGGTCGATCTCGTTGCGCAGCCCACGCGCCACGCGCAGCCGGTCGGCCGTGTCGCCGAAGTGCTCGGGCATCACACCGATTCCGGAATCGAGATCGAGATCGCGCTGCGCAAATTCGACCTGCCGTACGAGTTCGAAAAAGTGGCGATGGCGGAGACGCGCAAGCTTCCCGACGCGGTGCGGGCGGAGGATCTGAAAGGGCGCCGGGACCTGCGGCGGCTTGCCTTCGTCACGATCGACGGCGAAACGGCGAAGGATTTCGATGACGCCGTTTGCGCGCAACGCGAGGACGGCGGCTTTCGGCTGTGGGTCGCGATCGCGGACGTGAGCCACTACGTGCGCCACGGCGGCCCGCTCGATGCGGCGGCGCGCGAACGGGGCACCTCGGTCTATTTCCCGCGGCGCGTGATCCCGATGCTGCCGGAGAAGCTCTCCAACGGCCTGTGCTCGCTCAATCCGAAGGTCGACCGGCTCGCGGTCGCGTGCGAAATGAAGATCGCCCCCGAGGGCACCGTAGAGACGTACGAGTTCTATCCCGCCGTCATTCATTCGCACGCCCGGCTCACCTATACCGCGGTGTGGCAGGCGCTGTCCGGGAAGGGCGCGGACGCGAATCTCGCGGTGCTGTATGACTGCTACCGGGTACTCGCCCGCGAGCGCGTGCGACGCGGCGCCATCGATTTCGATACGCTCGAGACGCGCATGGAATTCGACGCGCGCGGCAGGATCCTGCGGATCGTTCCGCAGCCGAGGAACGACGCGCACCGGGTGATCGAGGAATGCATGCTCGCCGCGAACGTGTGCGCAGGCGCGTTCCTCGCGGAACGCGGGCACGCCGTGCTCTATCGCGTGCATGACGTTCCCTCGCCGGAAAAAGTCGCTGCGCTGCGCGATTTTCTCGCCGAGCTCGGGCTGCAGATCGGCGGCGGCGACAAGCCGCGGCCGAAGGACTACGCGCGCCTGCTCGAGCGCATCCGCGAGCGGCCCGACTTCGGGCTGCTGCAAACGATCCTGCTGCGCTCGCTCAAGCAGGCCGTCTACAGTCCGCAGAACGTCGGCCATTTCGGGCTCGCGTTCGACGCCTACGTGCATTTCACTTCTCCGATCCGCCGCTATCCAGACCTCGTCGTCCACCGTGCGATCAAGGCTGCGCTCGCGGGCAAGCGCTATGAAAGCGTGGACTGGGACGCGCTTGGAGTGCACTGCTCCGAGACCGAGCGGCGCGCCGACGAGGCCAGCCGTGACGTCGAGAGCTGGCTCAAGTGCCAGTACATGCAGGAGCACGTGGGAAGCGTGTTCGAGGGCCGCGTCACGGGTGTGACGGCGTTCGGCCTGTTCGTCACGCTCGATGCCTATTACGTCGACGGCCTGGTGCATATCTCGGAGCTTGGGCGCGATTACTTCCGCTACGACGCCGCGCGCCACCTGCTGCTGGGAGAGCGGACCGGGCGGCGTTTCCGGCTCGCCGATCCGATGCAGGTCAGGCTCGTGCGGGTCGACCTCGAGCGGCGCAAGATCGATTTCGTGCCGGCATGACGGGATTCCGATGAGTCGGCACGGACCCCGCGAGCCGCGCGTCGTGTTCGGATTCCATGCGGTGCTGGCGAGGCTGCGCGCCGACGCGAGCTCGGTCGTCGAGATCTTTCTCGACGAGGCCCGCAACGACGCGCGCGCACGCGATCTCGCCGCAGCGGCCGAGCGGGCGCAGGTGCGCGTGATTCGCGTCCCGACGAAGCGGCTGGACGGGTTCTACGGCGGCGGCCGCCACCAGGGCGTGGTTGCGCGCGTGCAAATGGCAAGCGCGGCGGATTCGCTCGATGACGTGCTCGCGGCGATTTCCGGCCCGGCGCTGCTGCTCGTGCTCGACGGGGTCACCGACCCGCACAATCTGGGCGCCTGCCTGCGCATCGCGAATGCGGCCGGGGCCCACGCGGTCATCGCGCCCAAGGACCGGGCGGCGGGAATCACGCCTGCGGTCTCCAAGGTCGCAAGCGGCGCCGCCGAAGCGACGCCCTACCTGATGGTCACCAACCTCGCGCGTACGCTCGACGAGCTGAAGGAGCGGGAAATCTGGGTCGTCGGCGCGGACGAGAACGCCGAAGGCACGCTGTTTGCCGCCGACCTGCCGCAGTCGATCGCCTGGGTGCTGGGGGCGGAGGGCGGGGGAATGCGCCGGCTGACACGCGAACGCTGCGACCTGCGGGTCAAAGTCCCGATGCGGGGGGCGGTGCAGAGCCTGAACGTGGCGGTCGCGGCCGGAATCTGCCTGTACGAGTCGATCCGGCGCGGGCGCTAGCACAAAAAAAAGCCCCGGCGGGCACCGGGGCTGCTTAC
>DASYPC010000014.1:0-2953 GCA_036007105.1 Burkholderiales bacterium
GTGCGCTGCCCGTCGCTGCGTCCACGATTCGGATCGACAGCGCCATTTTTCCCGGTGTTGCCTGCTTGTACCTCCAGAAGACGATTACGGCAACCGCCGGTGCAACCCAGGAAAGCAAGAAGTCCGCAGGCCCTGCGAAAAAACCAGTATTCGCCGTGTCGAAGTAGGCCCATCCATAGATCGCAACGAGCAAGGGAACCAGGACTGCCATGATCAGCAGCGTGTCAATGATGGCCGCGCCGACGCGAATCCAGAATCCCGCGTACTCGACATTTTGCTGTTGCATGGTCAGGTCCTCTACCCCTTGCGTCGCACTTCGCTCTCGATCCAGCCCTTCGCAAGCGTGGTCTTGACGCGCTCGCCTTCCTTGACGGCATTTGCCGTGCGGAGCACTTCTCCACTGGCATTCACCGTGATCGAGTAGCCGCGCGAGAGCACCGCGGTCGGATCGAGACTCTGCAGGTTGGTGCGGGCAAGGGCGACGCGGGAAAGGAACGCATCGAGCCGTCGCCCCGTGCCGGAAGCAAGCCGCGCCGCGAGCTGCGCCACGAGCTGCCGCGAAGCGCGCAGCCGTTCCGCCGGATGCACGAGGCGCCGCGCGAGGACGTCCACCGACTGCATCGCGTAGGCGATGCGCCGCAGCGCTTCGCGCGTAGCGCGCACGGCGAGCTCTGCGGTGCGAGCCAGAAGCTCGGCGCGCGAAGGGCTGACGAGCTCCGCCGCGGCGGTCGGCGTCGGCGCCCTGCAGTCTGCGGCGAAGTCGGCGATGGTGAAGTCGGTTTCGTGCCCGATGCCGACGACGACCGGGATTTGCGAGCGGCGCAGCGCGCGCGCCAGCAGCTCTTCGTTGAACGCCCACAAGTCCTCGATCGAGCCGCCGCCGCGCACGAGCAACAGCACGTCACACTCGGCGCGCTCGTTCGCGGTCGCGAGCATGCGCGCGATTCGTCCCGCCGCTCCTTCGCCTTGCACCGGCACCGGATACACGATCACGGGAAGCGATGGATTGCGGCGCGCGAGCGTCGTGAGCACGTCGCGCAGCGCGGCCGCGTGCAGCGAGGTGAGCACGCCAATCGACCGCGCATGAGCCGGGATTGCGGTCTTGGCGGCGGCTTCAAACAGTCCTTCGCGCTCGAGCTTCGCTTTCAGCCTCAGGAAGCGCTCATACAGGGGACCGAGTCCCGCCTGCCGCATCCCCTCGATGTTGAGCTGGAACCGCCCGCGCGGCTCGTACAGGGTCACGAGCGCACGGACTTCGACGCGCATCCCTTCGCGCGGCGTCCAGTCCAGCAGCGCGGCGCGGCTGCGGAACATCACGCAGTCGACCTGAGCCTGCTCGTCCTTCAGCACGAAGTACAGGTGGCCCGATCGCGCGGGCGTGACATCGCAGATCTCGCCCGCGACCCACAGCAGCGGGAACCGGCGCTCGATCAGGTCGCGGGCGCTGCGCAGCAGCCGCGAGACGCTGACGACGTCTTCGCGGGGTGAATTTTCCTGCGTCAAATCGAGTTGCATGCTGCCTTCGCAAGGCCAAACCGCGGCTACTTTAATCCACACTCGCGCCGCCTTCGGCGACACTGTCGCCGATAGGGCACGCGGACGCCCATTCTTAACTGTAAGATGCTGTTTCCATATCGGAAAAAACTGCTGAACATTTCATCGCACCCAAGTCGAGGCCCGCTGCAAGGATGACCGTGCCTCATTTCCAACGGCAATCCACAAACTTGTCCACAAGTTTTGTGGATAACGCCGTGGCCGGGTTTTTGCTAAAGTCCCGGCACGCTTTTGCGCCCCTTCAATAACACCTAACCAACCGCCCAGCGAGAGCCCACCTTGTTTGCAATCATCCAGGCCGCTGGATGGCCAATCTGGCCCCTTTTGCTGGCCTCCATCATCGCGGTCGCGCTCATCATCGAGCGCGCGATCACGCTGCAAAACACGAGGATCGTGCCTCCGACGCTGCTCGAGCAGGTGGTCGCGGTCTACCAGCGGCAAGGCGCTTCGCCTGAAGTGCTGGCACGCCTGTCCAAGGACTCCCCGCTCGGCACCGTGCTCGCCGCAGCGCTGCGCAACCACCGCAGCCCTCGCCACGTCATGAAGGAGGCTGTGGAAGAAGCCGGGCAAAGCGTCGCCCACGAGCTGGAGCGCTTCCTGACCACGCTCGGAACGATCGCGACCGCGGCGCCGCTGCTGGGTCTCTTCGGCACGGTCATCGGCATGATCGAGATCTTCGGCTCGCAGTCGCCGACCGGGACCAATCCGCAGCAGCTTGCGCACGGCATCTCTGTCGCGCTCTACAACACCGCCTTCGGCATCGCAATCGCGATCCCGGCCCTGATCTTCTACCGGCACTTCCGCAACAAGGTCGACGGATTCGTGGTGCTGATGGAGCAGGAAGCCGCCCGGCTGGTCGACATTGTCCACGGCCATCGTGCCGACTTTGTGGCCGGATCGCAGGGCCCGCCGTCCTCAACCGCGGCCGCATGACGCGATGAATTTCCGGCGCGGCAGGCAGCGCGAGGAACCGGAGATCAACCTCGTCCCGATGATCGACGTGATGCTGGTGATCCTGATCTTTCTCATGATCACGACCACGTACTCGAAGTACACCGAGCTGCAGATCAACCTGCCCACGGCGGATGCGGAAAAGCAGCCGCAACGCCCGAGCGAGGTCACCGTGGTGGTGAGCGCGCAGGGCCAGTACACCGTCAACAAGACCCCGATCGCGTTCTCCAGCGTCGAGCAGCTGGCGGAAGAGATGCGCCGCGCCGGCGGAACCCTGAAGGATCCGATCGTCGTGATCAGCGCGGACGCCAAGGCCACGCACCAGGCCGTGGTGCGGGTCATGGAAGCTTCGCGCGTCGCCGGCCTGACCCAGATCACCTTCACCGCCCAGGCAACCCGGTAGCCACGAACTTTCTCGCGCAACACTGGAACCGGCGCAGCGCGCTCA
>DASYPC010000015.1:0-8974 GCA_036007105.1 Burkholderiales bacterium
ACATCGGCAAGGGAGAATCGGATCCGACCGGCGTGCTCGAAGCAGCGTTTGCCGCGACGATCGCCTGCGAGCCGATCGACGAAAAGCTGCGCAAGGCGGTGAAGAAAGGCAAGATGGCCCTGCGCCCTGGCGTCGATCTCGGCACGCTTGCGCGCGAGAAGGACCTCATTACGCAGGACGAGTACAACCAGTGGCTGCGCAAGGAAGCGCTGCGCAAGCAAGTCATCAAGGTGGATGACTTCCCGCAGGACTTCGGCCGTGCCGAGATCCTCGCGCGGCTCGCGCAGGAGAGAGTCCCGACCGCCAAGGCGGCCTGACCATGCTCAACAAACCCATCTACATCATCGACGGCGCGCGTACGCCATTTCTCAAGGCGAAGAACCGCCCCGGCCCGTTCTCCGCGGGCGATCTTGCGACCCAGGCCGGCCGCGCGCTGCTCATGCGGCAGAAGTTCGCGCCGGACGAGCTCGACGAAGTGATCCTCGGCTGCGCGGCGCCTTCCGTGGACGAGGTGAACATCGGGCGCGTAGTTGCGCTGCGCATGGGGTGCGGCCAGAAAGTGCCGGGATGGACCGTGATGCGCAATTGCGCGTCCGGCATGCAGGCACTCGACTCCGCGGTCAACAACATCCTCGCCGGTCGCTCGCAGCTCGTGCTCGCCGGCGGCGTCGATGCGCTCTCCCGCGCCCCGCTCCTCTATGCCGATGCGATGGTGCTGTGGTTCGCCGACATGGCAGCGGCAAGGACCGCAGGCCAGCGCGCGGCGCTTTTTGCGCGCCTGCCGTTCAAGGCGCTGCTTGCGCCGGTCATCGGGATCATGAAAGGTCTGACCGACCCAATGGTGGGACTGCTGATGGGCCAGACCGCGGAGAACCTCGCGCACCGCTTCGGCATCACGCGTTCGCAGATGGATGCGTTTTCCGTACGGAGCCACCAGCGCGTCGCCGCGGCGCAGGACGGCGGGTGGCTCGCCCCCGGCGGCGGCGAGGTCGAGCCCGTCTACGAGCGCAAAGGCGACGTCCACCCCCTCGATGACGGCGTGCGGCGCGATTCGTCGATCGAGAACCTGGCGAAGCTGAAGCCGTTTTTCGATCGCAAGTACGGCAACGTGACGCCGGGCAACAGCTCGCAGATCACCGACGGCGCGGCGTGGCTGGTTCTCGCGTCCGAAGAAGCGGTCAAGCGGCATGACCTGACGCCGCTCGGGCGCATCGTCGATTCCGAGTGGGCGGGGCTCGATCCTGCGCAGATGGGTCTTGGGCCGGTGCATGCGGCAACACCGATCCTGAAGCGCAACGGCCTCGGGCTGAACCATCTGGACTACTGGGAGATCAACGAAGCATTCGCCGCGCAGGTGCTGGGCTGCCTCGCGGCGTGGAAGGACGCGAAGTACTGCAAGGAAGAGCTGGGGCTCGATGCGGCGATGGGCGAGCTGGACGATGCGCGGCTCAACGTCGACGGCGGAGCGATCGCGCTCGGCCACCCGGTCGGCGCGTCCGGTGCGCGCATCGTGCTGCATCTGCTCAAGACGCTCAAGCGCAACAATGCGAAGCGCGGCATGGCTTCGATCTGCATCGGCGGCGGGCTCGGCGGCGCGATGCTCGTCGAGACCGCCTAGAGGGGAAAATGGATCGAGTCGACGCAAAAGCCATCGCCAAGCACTGGCGCTGGGAGAAGGATCCGCAAGGACTCGCCTGGCTCACGTTCGACAAGCATGGCGAGTCGGCGAATACATTCTCGCGCGCCGCGCTTGAGGAGCTCGGCGCCTCGCTCGAAGCGATCGCCGCCGCGCAGCCGAAGGGCCTCGTCATCCGTTCGGCAAAGGACGGCTTCATTGCCGGCGCCGACGTCGAGGAGTTCACGCGCTTCAAGTCGCCCGGGGAGGCGATGTCGTTCGTCAAGCTCGGCTGGGACGTATTTCAGCGGCTGCACGACCTTCCGTTCCCGACCACCGCGATGATCAACGGCTTCTGCATGGGCGGCGGGCTCGAGCTTGCGCTCGCCTGCCGTTATCGCGTCGCGCTCGACGACCCGAAGACACGCATCGCCTTTCCCGAGGTCATGCTCGGAATCATGCCGGCGTGGCACGGCGTGCAATGGCTGCCTAAGCTGGTCGGCCCCGCAGCGGGGCTCGACATGCTCTTGACCGGGCGAGCGCTCGATGCACGACGCGCTAAGCGCATCGGCCTCGTCGACGAGGCGGTGCCGCTGCGAATCCTGGAGAACACTGCGCGTATCGTGACGCTCGAAGCGCGGCCGCGCCGCAGGCTGCCGTTCCTGCAGCGCCTGATGCTCGGCCTCAGGCCGCTCGTCGTATGGAACGCGCGCAAGCAGGTCGCGAAGCGCGCGCGGCGCGAGCATTACCCGGCGCCGTACGCGATCCTCGAGCTCTGGCAGAAGTATGACGGCGATCCGTTCGCCGCCGCGAACGATCCCGCGTGCTCGATCACCGCGCTGTTCGACCACCCCACGACGCAAAACCTGATCCGCATCTTCTTCCTGCAGGAGCGGTTGAAGGGACAGGGAAAGGGTTCGGACTTCCAGGCTCGCCACGTGCACGTGGTCGGCGCAGGCGTGATGGGCGGCGACATCGCCGCGGTATGCGCGATGCGCGGTATCACCGTGACGTTGCAGGACACTTCGCCCGAGCGCCTGGCACCGGCAATGCAGCGCGCTGCGAGCCTGTACGAAAAGCGCCTGCGCGAGCCGCGCCGGGTGCGTGACGCGCTCGACCGCCTGATTCCGGACGTCTCCGGCACCGGCGCCGCGCGGGCCGACGTGATCATCGAAGCGATTTTCGAGAACCTCGATGCCAAGCGCCAGCTTTTCGCCAAGCTCGAAGCGCTTGCGAAGCCAGGCGCGATTCTCGCTTCCAACACCTCGAGCCTCAAGCTCGCCGACGTCGCGGCAGGCTTCAAGGACCCGTCGCGTCTCGTCGGCATCCATTTCTTCAACCCGGTGCCGCAGATGATGCTGGTCGAGGTCGTCTCCAGTGCACGTTCCGATCCGACGCTCGCGAAGAACGCTGCCGCTTTCGTGCGCCAGATCGACAAGCTGCCGCTGCCGGTGAAGGATTCGCCCGGTTTTCTCGTCAATCGCGTGCTCGGCCCCTACATGCAGAATGCGTTCCGCCTGCTCGACGGCGGCATGAAGCCCGAGACGATCGACGCGGCGATGGAGGCCTACGGCATGCCGATGGGCCCGATGGAGCTTGCCGATACGGTCGGTCTGGATATCTGCCTCGCCGCAGGCAAAGAGCTCGCCAAGGAAGGCACGGAAGCGCCGCGCGTGCTGCTCGACAAGGTCGCCGCCAAGAAGCTCGGCAAGAAGACCGGCGAGGGGATCTATCGCTATGAGAACGGCAAGGCCGTGAAGGGCGCGCCCGATCCGTTCGGGCCCGAGCTGAGCCAGGCGTTGATCGCTCCCTATCTCGCGGAGGCGCAAGCCGTGCTTGCCGAAGGGATCGTCGCCGACGCGGACCTGATCGATGCCGGCCTCATCTTCGGCACGGGGTTCGCGCCGTTCCGGGGCGGTCCGCTGCACTCGCTGCGCGAAACCAAGTAACCTTCGCGTCGCATGGGCAAAGCGTCGCACCAGCCGCGGGGCCTGCGGCTGCCGAAGACCCGGCAACCGGCGCTACGCGTCGTGCCGATGCCGGCCGACGCCAATCAGAACGGCGATATCTTCGGCGGCTGGATCATGGCGCACGTCGACATCGCCGGCGGCACCGTGGCGAGCCGCGTGGCGCGGGGGCGGGTCGCGACGGTCGCGGTGAACGCGTTCGTCTTCAAGCAGCCGGTGCAGGTCGGCGACGTGCTGTCGTTCTATGCCGACCTGGTGAAAATCGGCAACACTTCGGTCAGAATCAACGTCGAGGTCTATGCTGAGCGCGGCCGCGCCGATACACGGGTCGTGAAGGTGACCGAAGCGACGCTCACGTTCGTAGCGATCGACGCCGAGGGCCACCCGCGACCGATTCCGACCGAGAGAGTGAAGCGATGAAAGAGCTGAGCGATAAAGTAGCGGTGGTGACCGGGGCTTCGGGCGGCCTGGGGCGCGCAACGGCGCTGGCCGTGGTGCGCGAAGGCATGCGAGTCGCGATCGCGGACCTCGATGTGGGGGGACTCGAAAGCGTTGCGCAGGAGCTGCGCGCGCTGGGTGCCAAGCCGCTTTCGCAACGCACGGATGTGACCCGCGGCGACGAAATGGACGCGTTCGCCGACCGCGTGCACGACGAGCTCGGCGGCGTCCACCTGGTGTGCAACTGTGCGGGCGTCGCCCTGACTGCGCCGGTCTGGGAAACCACGGTGGGCGACTGGCAGTGGACGCTGGGCGTGAACCTGTGGGGCGTCATCCATTCGATGCGCGCGTTCGTGCCGCGGTTGATCGCCCAGGACTCGGGCCATGTCGTCAACGCCGCCTCGGTGGCAGGGATGATCTCGCCGCCCGGCTCAGGCGCCTACTCGGCCGGCATGCACGCGGTCGTGAGCCTTTCCGAGACCCTTCACCATGACCTGAAGGAAATCGGCTCGAGCGTCGGCGTATCGGTGCTGTGCGCGGCCTATGTGCCCACCGGGAGCCCCGAGTCGGAGCGCAAGCGCCCGAAGGAATTCGTCAATCCGCCGCGCGAGCAATCACCGCTGCAGCGCGCCAAGCAGGCGATGCTGCGAAAAGCGGTCCAGTCGGGAAGAATCTCCGAAGACCAGGTCGCGCAGATGCTGCTCTCAGGCGTGAAAGCGAATCGCTTCTACATCCTGACGCACCCACGGATCAAGGGCGCCATCGAGGACCGCATGCACGACATCCTCGCAGAGCGGGCGCCGCACAACCCGCTCGCCACCTGAAAGGGGTCAGGACCCTTTTTCAGAGCGAGAAAGGCGTCCAGCGAGAAAAGGGTCCTGACCCCTTTTTCACTTGGCGCGCGCCCTTGCCGCCTCCTGCGCGGCCTTCCGGTCTTCGTTCACGCGCGCGAATGCCGGCCGCTCGCCGAGCATCTTCAGGTACGGCTTGACCGCCGTGACGCCCTCGAGCGCGTCTGCGCCGTAGGCGAGCTTCGTCGCGAGCGAAATCAGCGGCAGGTGCACGAACGCTGCGCAGTCGGCGAGCGTCAGGTCCGGTCCGGCGATGTACGGGTCGAACTTCGCAAGCCGCTGCAGCGTCCGCACGCCCTTCGCGAGCTCCTTCTGCACCTGCTCGCGCGTTTCGTCCGATGCCTTGCCGCCGAAAAACACCGCGCCGTAGAGCCGCCGCGCGACGAGCTCCATGTGCAGCTCCAGGTGCGTGATCAATTCACGCACCCGCGCACGCGCGACCGGGTCCTTCGGCAGCAGCGGCTTCTGGGGGAACGCATCCTCCAGGTATTCGCAGATCACTTCCGATTCGCTGAGCGTCGTTCCGTCGGCTTCGAGAATCGGCACCTTGCCCATCGGCGAGCGTCCGACCCATTCGTCTTTCTGCGACGGGAAGCAGCTCGGGTCCTCCTCGAACGGCACGCCCTTTTCCAGCAGCGCGAGGCGCACCTTGTTGTGATAGTTGCTGATCCGGAAGCCGCACAGCTTGAGCATGATCGCTCCTGGGGGAATCGGGAGTGGCATTATAGAGACCCCTCCCGCGCGCACCCCCGTCATGAGCGAACCTGAATCCGCTTACCACACCGACCTGTCCGCGGAGACCTCGTACGCGAACTACCTGCGGCTCGACCTGCTGCTCGCCGCGCAGCAGCCGCGCTCGACGCACCACGACGAGGTGCTGTTCATCATCCAGCACCAGACCGCCGAGCTGTGGATGAAGCTGATCGTGCACGAGCTGCAGGCCGCGATCGCGCACGTGCGCGCCGACCGTCTCGCCCCGTGCTTCAAGATCCTCGCGCGCGTGAAGCAGATCCAGCGCCAGCTCTTCGAGCAATGGGCGGTGCTGGAAACGCTGACGCCCTCGGAGTACGTCCAGTTCCGCCATGTGCTCGGCCCGGCGTCGGGCCTGCAGTCCTACCAGTTTCGCGCGATCGAATTCCTGCTCGGCAACAAGGACCCGGCGATTCTCGCCGTTCATCGCCACGATCCGGCGCTGCACGCCTGGCTCGATCGCCTGCTGCGCGAGCCGAGCCTCTACGACGAGTTCCTGCGCCATCTGGCGCGCCGCGGGATGGCATTGCCGCCCGAGCGCCTCGAGCGCGACTGGTCGCAGCCCTATCAGCGTCACGACGGCGTCGTGGCGGCGTTCAAGGCGATCTACGACGCGCCGGACCGCCACTGGGACGCCTACGACATGTGCGAGAAGCTGGTCGACGTCGAGGAAAATTTCCAGCTGTGGCGTTTCCGGCACGTGAAGACGGTCGAGCGCGTGATCGGCTTCAAGCGCGGCACGGGCGGCACCGCCGGGGTTGCTTTCCTCAGGAAATCGCTCGAAGTTTCGCTGTTTCCCGAGCTCATCGAGGTGCGCACCTCGATCGGCGCGGAATGATCGATCCCGGCCACGCGGCGCTCAGCGAAGCGCTGATTGCGCGCACGATCCGCCCGCTCTTCTCGCGGGCGCTCGCGCCTGAACGACCGGTCTATCTCGCCAACCATTCTCTCGGCCGGCCGCCCGACCGAGCTGCGGCGGACGTGCAGCGCGCGCTCGATGCGTGGTATCGCGACATGGGCGAAGCGTGGGACGAATGGCTCGCCGCGCGCGAGCGCTTTCGCGCGCTGACGGCCGAGCTCGTCGGTGCGCCGGACGCGGGGTCGATCGTCCCGAAGACGAGCGCCGGCCAGGGATTGCGCGCCGTGCTCAACGCTCTCGACCCTGGTATTCGGGTTCTCACCACAGACGCAGAGTTCGATTCGATCGACTTCATCTTGCGCGTCTACCGCGACAAGGGCCGGATCGAGCTCGTGACGGTGCCGGCGCGCGCCAACGCGCTGATACGCGCGCTACGGGAAAAGCCGACGGCGCTCGTCGTCGTTTCCACCGTGCTTTTTCGCAGCGCGGAGATCGTGCCCGGCGTGCAGGACGTGATTCGCGCCGCACACGCTGCGGATGCAAGGGTGCTGCTCGACGTCTACCATCATGCGGGCGTGCTGCCGCTCGACCTTGCCCGGCTCGACGCCGACTTCGCAGTGGGCGGATCGTATAAATACACCCGCGGCGGTCCCGGCGCGTGCTGGCTCTATATTCACCCGCGCCACCACGCAGAGCGCACGCTCGACACCGGCTGGTTCGCGAAGGAAAACCCGTTCGGCTACGAGCGCCCCGATCCGCCGCGGTTCGCACCGGGCGGCGATGCGTGGCTCGAATCCACTCCGCCGGCGCTCGCGCCGGTGCAGGCGCTCGCCGGGCTGGAATTCACGCTTGCCGTCGGCGTTGCGCGCCTTCGCGAGTACCACCTCGCACAAAAGGAGCGCTTCGCCGCGCAGCTCGCGGCGCAGGGCATTCGCGTCGACGGCACAGGTGCGCAATTCGGCGCATTCCTGTCGTTCACCCATCCCGACGCAACCCGGCTTTGCGGCGAGCTTCAGCGGCGCGGCGTGAAGACCGATGCGCGCGGCGACCGGCTGCGGCTGTGCGCGGACCTGCTGAACACGGACGAGGAGCTCGCGATGGCCTCGCAAGCGCTCGCCGCTCTGCTCGTTCGTTAGCTGCACATGACCGCGCTCGAGCGGGCGATCGCGGCGGTTTCGCTCTTCATTGCGCGGCTCACGATACCGCTCCTCGTCGTGCTCGGCGCGTGGCTCGTTCCGGGCCGCCACCTCCGGTTCGGGCCGGATGCCGATCTGAAAGAGATGATGGCGCTGGCCTTCTTCGTGCTGGTCATGGGGTCCTTTGGCTATGCCTACCTGAGTGATGCGCACGTACGCGTCGATCTCGCGAGCCGGCGCATGGCTGCGCGCACGCGCGCCGTCATCGAGTTGGCAGGATGCGTCGCGGTGCTGATGCCGATCTGCGCCATCCTGATCTGGTACGGAGGCGATGCGGCCTGGCGCTCCTACCTGCAGGCCGAGCACCTTGCGATGAGCGACCTTCCTCTCCAGTGGCTGGTGCGACTCGCGGTCCCGGCAAGCGCATTGCTGCTGCTCGCGGCGGCGGTGTGCGTCTGCGCACGCTGCGTTCGCATTCTGCTCGGTGAACGTAGCGCGGGGCCCCGCGACTGACGATGCAAGGACCGCAATGGCTCGCGCTTGCCATGCTCGCGGTCCTTGCCGGAGCGCTTTTCAGCGGGCTTCCGGTTGCCGTGGTGCTGATCGGCGTGGGCCTTGCGTTCGGCGGCGCGGGCGTGCTGCTCGGTGTCTTGCGCAGCACGGATCTTGGAGCGATCTATTTCCGCATCCACGGCTCGCTGAGCGACAGCGACGAGATCCTGTACGCCACCGTGCCGCTCCTCGTGTTCATGGGATCGATGCTGCAGAAGACCGGGGCCGGAGAGGACTTGCTTCTCGGCCTGCGGGCTGCGCTGCGGCGCGCGCCGGGCGCGCTCCCGATCGCTGTCATCCTCGTCGGTGCCGCGCTCGCGCCGGCGGCCGGAGTAATCGCCGCCTCTGTGGGCGCCCTGGCGCTGCTCGCGTTCCCGGTGATGCTGCGCCATGCGTACCGACCCGACCAGGCGGCCGGCGTGATCTGCGCGGCGGGCTCGCTCGGCGTCGTGGTTCCTCCGGGAATCATGCTGTTTTTCGTGGCGGACTCGATCGGCGTGCAGGTCCCCGCGCTATTCCTCGGCATGCTCGGGCCGCTAGCGCTGCTGCTCGCGGGCTATCTCGCCTTCGCGGCGTTTGCGTTGCGAGCGCCGCCGGTGCAACCAGTTGTCGCGCCCGCGCAAGCGGAAGACGCCCAGCCCGCCCTCTTCTCGCGGCTTGCCTTGCCGGTCGCTCTCCTCGCAGCCATGCTCGGCTCGGTGGCGTTTGGCTGGGCGACACTGTCGGAGTCCGCGGCGCTGGGTGCGGCGGGAGCTGTCGCGATCGCGGCGTTGCAGCGTCGGCTCACGCTGCGCGTACTGGACGAG
>DASYPC010000016.1:0-3568 GCA_036007105.1 Burkholderiales bacterium
AGTCCCTTCTTTCCTTCCAGCGAGTCGAGCAGCGCGGTTTCCTCGCCGCAGATGTAGGCACCGTAGCCGGCGTGCGCATGCAGCGCGAACGAAAATTCGGAGCCGAGGATGTTCGCGCCGAGGTAGCCCGCCTGGCGCGCCTCCTCGAGCGCCTCCTCGAACTGCTCGTAGAGCTCCCAGACCTCGCCGTGGATGTAGTTGTACGCGGCGGTCGAGCCGGTCGCGTACCCGGCGATCGTCATGCCCTCGATCACGGCATGCGGGTTGTAGCGCAGCAGGTCGCGGTCCTTGCAGGTGCCCGGCTCGCCTTCGTCCGAATTGCAGACGATGTACTTCGGCCCGGGAAACTGGCGCGGCATGAACGACCACTTCAGACCGGTGGGGAACCCGGCGCCGCCGCGGCCGCGCAAGGCCGACTTCTTCAGCTCTGCGATGATCGCCTCCGGAGTGATCTTCTCGGCGAGGATCTTCTTCAGTGCCGCATAGCCGCCGCGCCGCTCGTAGTCGGCGAGCCGCCAGTTGCGGCCATCCAGGCCTTTCATCAGGATTGCGTCGGGCCCGTAGTCGAGCAGGGTCATGTCTTCCTCAGCTCCTCGAGGAGCACATCGAGCTTCGCGTTCGACATGTAGTCGTGCATCTTCTTGTTGTTGACGAGCACCACCGGCGCCATCGCGCACGCCCCCAGGCACTCGGCTTCCTTCAGCGTGAACCGGCCGTCGGGCGTGGTCTCGCCGAAGTCGATTCCGAGCCGGTCGCGCAGATGATCCGCCGCGTCGAGCGAGCCCTGCAGGCCGCACGGCAGGCAGGTGCAGATCGTCAGCTTGTACTTCCCGACCGGCTTGACGTTGTACATGGTATAGAAGCTCGCGACCTCGTACACCGCCACCGGCGCCATGCCGAGGTACTGCGCGACGAAATCCAGCGTCTCGTTGGCGAGCCACCCGTGCTCGTCCTGCGCGATGATCAGCGCCGCCATCACCGCCGATTGCTTCTTGTCGGGCGGGTATTTGGCGATCTCGCGGTCGATCCTGCTCAGGGCGGCTGCGCTCAGCATCGGCGTCCCTACCGGTCGACGTCGCCGAACACGATGTCGAGCGTGCTGATGATGGCCACCGCGTCGGCGAGCATGTGCCCCCTCGACATCTCGTCCATCGCCGACAGATGGCAGAAGGCGGGGGCGCGCAGCTTCATGCGGTACGGCATGTTCGCGCCGTCGGAAATGAAATAGACCCCGAATTCGCCCTTCGGATGCTCGACCGCCGCATACGCCTCGCCTTCGGGGACATGCATGCCCTCGCTGAACAGCTTGAAATGATGGATCAGCTCTTCCATGTTCGCCTTCATCTCGACCCGTGAAGGCGGCGCAACCTTGTGGTTGTCGGTGATCACCGGACCGGGGTTCTTGCGCAGCCAGTCCACGCACTGCTTGATGATCCGGTTCGATTGCCGCATCTCCTCGACGCGCACCAGGTAGCGGTCGTACGTATCGCCGTTCCTGCCCACCGCGACGTCGAAGTCCATGCGGTCGTAGACCTCGTAGGGCTGCTTCTTGCGCAGGTCCCAGGCCACGCCCGAGCCGCGCAGCATCGGGCCGGTAAACCCGAGGGCGAGGGCGCGCTCCGGCGACACCACGCCGATTCCGACCGTGCGCTGCTTCCAGATCCGGTTGTCGGTGAGCAGCGTTTCATAGTCGTCCACGTACTTCGGGAAGCGCGTGGCGAAGTCCTCGATGAAGTCGAGCAGCGATCCCTGGCGGTTGGCATTCATGTCCGCGAGCGTCGCGGCATTGCGGGTGTGCTGCGCCTGGTATTGGGGCATCGTGTCGGGCAGGTCGCGGTATACGCCGCCCGGCCGGTAGTAGGCGGCGTGCATGCGCGCCCCGGAAACGGCCTCGTAGCAATCGAGCAGGTCCTCGCGCTCGCGAAAGCAGTACAGGAACACCGTCATCGCGCCGAGGTCCAGCCCGAGCGTCGCCAGCCCGAGCAGGTGGTTCAGGATGCGCGTGATTTCATCGAACATCACCCGGATGTACTGCGCGCGGATGGGCACCTCGATGCCGAGCAGCTTCTCCATCGACAGGACGAACGCGTGCTCGCTGCACATCATCGAGATGTAGTCGAGGCGATCCATGTAGGGCAGCGACTGGATCCAGATGCGCGACTCGGCGAGCTTCTCGGTCGCGCGATGCAGCAGGCCGATGTGCGGATCGGCGCGCTGCACGACCTCCCCGTCCATCTCGAGCACGAGGCGCAGCACGCCATGCGCGGCGGGGTGCTGCGGCCCGAAATTGATCGTGTAGTTGCGGATCTCGGCCATGCGCTAGTCGCGCTCCCCGCCGTATTGCTCCTCGCGCACGATGCGCGGGGTGATCTCGCGCGGCTCGATCGTTACCGGCTGGTAGACGACGCGTTTCTGCTCGGGGTCATAGCGCATCTCGACATAACCGGAGATCGGAAAGTCCTTGCGGAACGGATGCCCGATGAAGCCGTAATCGGTCAGGATGCGGCGCAGGTCGGGGTGCCCGTCGAACACGATGCCGAACAGATCGAACGCCTCGCGCTCGTACCAGTTCACGTTCGGCCATACCTCGATCACCGACGGCAGCACCGGAAATGCGTCCTCCGGACAGAACGTCCGTACCCTGAGCCTCCAGTTGTGCTCGACCGACAGCAGGTGCAGGACCGCGGCAAAGCGCTCCCGCTCGCGCGGCCGGTCGCCGTACGTCGCATAGTCGACGCCGCAAAGATCGATGAGCTGCTCGAAGCGCAGCTCGGCATGGTCGCGCAGCGTCTGCACGACCCTGCGGTAGTCGCCTGCCGGAATCTCGAGCGTCAGCTCGCCGATGCGCTCGGCCGGCTTGAGCCCCAGCACCCGCTCGATCGCATCGCTGAGTCGCTGCAGACGGGGTGTCATCGGTTGGGTCGCGCCGCGCATCTACCGCGCGATCGTGTTGGTCCTCTTGATCTTGTTCTGCAGCTGGATCAGGCCATAGAGCAGCGCTTCGGCGGTCGGAGGACAGCCCGGCACGTAGATGTCGACCGGAACGATGCGGTCGCAGCCGCGCACGACCGAATACGAGTAGTGGTAGTAGCCGCCGCCGTTCGCGCACGAGCCCATCGAGACCACCCAGCGCGGCTCGCTCATCTGGTCGTAGACCTTGCGCATCGCGGGCGCCATCTTGTTGCACAGCGTCCCGGCGACGATCATCACGTCCGACTGTCGCGGGCTCGGACGGAACACGATGCCGAAGCGATCGAGATCGTAGCGCGCGGCGCCCGCGTGCATCATCTCGATCGCGCAGCAGGCGAGGCCGAACGTCATCGGCCAGAGCGAGCCGGTGCGCGTCCAGTTGATCAGCTTGTCGGCGGTCGTGGTGACGAACCCCTGCTGCATGACGCCTTCAATTCCCATGGCCTACTCCCATTCCAGCGCGCCCTTCATCCATTCGTAGACGAACCCCACGACCAGAATGCCGAGGAACAGCATCATCGAGAGGAAACCGAAGAGGCCGATGTCGTTGATGACGGTCGCCCAGGGAAAGAGAAACGCGATCTCGAGGTCGAACAGG
>DASYPC010000017.1:0-7779 GCA_036007105.1 Burkholderiales bacterium
GCGCTGCGGATGCGATAGCCGTCGCGAGCGACCGCATCGTAGTCGCTGCGCGCGACTACGGAGACTTCGCAGCCGGCGCGCGCCAGCACACTTGCATAGAACGCGCCGATCGCTCCGGCGCCGACGACGACGATTCTCTCAGGGGACGATGACAACCTTGCCTTTCGCCTGGCGCGAAGCGAGCAGGGTCAGCGCCTCGACGGTTTTTTCCAGCGGGAACGTGGCCGACACGTGCGGCTTGAGCTTGCCTTCGCCATACCAGCGCGCGAGCTGGCGCGCGCTCTCGGCGAATACTTTTGGCTCGCGCCGCGTGAAATCGCCCCAGAAGACACCGACAATCGCCGCGCCTTTCAGCAGCGCGAGGTTGAGCGGCAGCTTGGGAATCTCGCCCGCGGCAAAACCGATCACGAGCAGGCGCCCGCGCCACGCGATCGAGCGGAACGCAGGTTCGGTGTAGGGACCGCCGACCGCGTCATAGATCACGTCCACGCCCTTGCCGACGGTGATCTCCTTGATGCGCTCGCGCAGGTCTTCGGCGGCATAGTTGATCGTTTCGTCCGCGCCGTGCTGGCGGCACACCTCGAGCTTTTCCGCGCTCGATGCGCAGGCGATCACGCGCGCGCCGAGCGCTTTGCCGATCTCGATCGCCGCGATGCCGACGCCGCCCGCCGCGCCGAGCACGAGCAGCGTCTCGCCCTCGCGCAACGCTCCGCGGTCGCGCAACGCGTGGTCCGTAGTGCCGTAGGTGAGGATGAACGATGCGCCGCTCGGAAAGTCCATCCCTTCGGGGAGCGGCAGCAGCCGGATTGCTTCGGTCTTCACTTCCTCGGCAAATGCGCCGTACGTCGTGAACGCGATCACCTTGTCGCCCGGCTTTGCGTGCTTCACGCCCTCGCCGACTTCCTTGACGACGCCGGCGAGCTCGCTCCCGGGAGAAAAGGGCAGTGGCGGCTTGAACTGGTACTTGTTCTGGATGATGAGCACGTCGGGAAAATTCACGCTCGCCGCCTTCACCGTGATGACCACCTCGCCAGGGCCCGGCCGCGGCGACGGCACCTCTTCCACGACCAGCAATTCGGGCGGCCCGAATTGCTTGCACAGCACTGCTTTCACCGGATTTCTCCCCGAACGAGCGCGTCTCTTAGAATGCTCCCATGAACCCACTCATTTTGCACCATTACCCAGTCTCGCCGTTCGCCGAAAAAGTGCGCGCGATGCTCGGCTTCAAGGGACTCGCGTGGAAGTCGGTGCTGATTCCGATGCTGATGCCCAAGCCCGACGTGGTCGCGCTGACCGGCGGATACCGTCGCACGCCGATTCTGCAGATCGGCGCCGACATCTATTGCGACACTTCGCTCATTGCGCGGGTGCTCGAGCGCGCTGCGCCTGCGCCGACGCTCTTTCCCTATGGCGACCGGCTGGAGGGCAGGGCGATGTCCCATTTCGCGGACAGCGTGCTTTTCAACATCACGGTTCCGGTGGGGTTCCAGCCCGGCGGCATGATGAAACTGTTTCATCCCGAGATGACGTCGGAAACGCTCGCCGAGTTCGCGAAGGACCGCGCAGCGATGCGACAGGGCGGGACCGTGCGCCGCGGACCGCTCTCCGAGTGCCGAGCCAACATGGCCCAGCTCCTGCCGGCGATCGAAGCGCAGCTGGCTGCGCGACCGTTCCTGCTTGGCGCCAGCGCAAGCGAGTGCGACTTCTCGCTCTATCACGTGCTGTGGCCGGTGTGGAAGGTGCCTGCCACGCGGCCGCTTCTCGAGCCGTACCCGAATACCATGAGGTTCATCGATCGCATGACCGCATTCGCGCTCGTCACGAGCGCGGAGATTTCAAGCGAGGAAGCGCTGCAGGTCGCGAAGAAATCCAAGCCGGCTGCGATCAAGCATCCCGAAGCGTTCGAGACCGACGGCATTGCGCTCGGCGATCCGGTGCAGGTGATGCCGGTGGATTACGGATTCGATCCGGTGAAAGGCGAGCTGGTGCACTGCTCGCCCGAAGAGATCGCAGTACGCCGCAGCGATCCGCGCGCGGGCACGGTCGTCGTGCACTTTCCCCGCTTCGGATACCAGGTGAGCAGGGCAGCCTGAGCGACTCTCTAGCTCGACCGGCTCGCCGCTCCGCCGTCGATCGTGACGATGCAGCCCGAGGTGTAGGAGGAGCGCTCGGACGCGAGGAATGCGGCCATCCAGGCGATTTCCTCGGGCGTTCCGGGGCGGCCGAACGACATTCCCTTGAAGAGCTCCTCATAGCGATTGGCATCGCCGAGCTGCGTCTCGGCCATCTGCCGGTAGAGCGACAAGAGCCGGTCGGTTTTCACAGGGCCCGGATTGATGCCGACCACGCGGATGCCGTCGGCGTGCGACGCGCCGCCGAGCGCGCGCGTGAACGCCATCAGGCCCGCGTTGCCGGTGCTGCCGGCGATGTATGCGGCGTTCATCTTCTCGCCCGCGCCGCCGATGATGTTGACGATGACGCCGTTGCGGCGCGCCTTCATGCGCGCATAGACGAGCCGGGTGAGGTTGATGTAGCCGAACACCTTGAGATCCCACGCGCGCCGCCAGGTGTCTTCTTCCACCTTGAGCAGATCTCCGCCCGGAATGGCGCCTGCGTTGTTCACCAGGATGTCGAGGTCGCCCGCCCAGGCCGCAAGCGCCTCGGCCGCCCCGCGCTGCGACAGGTCGATTGCCTTCGCGTTTGATGCGGATCCGGGATCGCGGGCGGCGATCAGCACTTGGCAGCCTTCGGCTGCGAGCACCTCGGCGCACGCGCGGCCGATTCCTTTCGATCCCCCGGTGACGAGCGCGCGCTTTCCTTTGAGATTGAGGTCCATAGTTTGCTAGTCTAGCAATATGCCTACGCTGACCACGGACGACGGAGTCAAGCTCTACTACGAGGAAGCAGGGACCGGTGCGCCGCTCGTTTTCGTGCACGAGTTCGCAGGCGACCTGCGCAGCTGGGAGCCGCAGCTGCAGCACTTCTCGCGCCTGTACCGCTGCATCGCCTACAACGCGCGCGGCTATCCCCCCTCCGATGTGCCGCAGGAGGTCGAGCGCTACTCGCAGCAT
Organism: Burkholderiales bacterium; assembly: GCA_036007105.1. Lineage (GTDB taxonomy): Bacteria > Pseudomonadota > Gammaproteobacteria > Burkholderiales > SG8-39 > 2-02-FULL-66-14. The sequence continues at coordinate 3,072 of DASYPC010000017.1, forward strand.
CGGTCGACCGACGATATTCGCGCGGTGCTGGACGGGCTCGGCATCGAAAAAGCGCACGTCGTCGGCCTTTCAATGGGCGCGTTCGCGACGCTGCACTTCGGGATGCGCTATGCCGATCGAGCGCTCTCGCTGACGATCGCCGGCGGCGGCTACGGCGCGCACCCCGCGCAATACGAGAAGTTCCAGGCCGACGCCAGGGCCAATGCGCAGGTCATCCGCGACCAGGGCATGGCCCACTTCGCGGCGACGTACGGGCATGGCCCGACGCGCGTCCAGCTGAAGAACAAGGACCCGCGCGGCTTCGCGCTCTACGCGCGACAGTTGGCTGAGCATTCGAAGCTTGGCTCGGCCAACACGATGCTCGGCTACCAGGCGCGCCGGCCTTCGCTGTATGCGCTCATCGAGGAGATGAAGCGGATCCCGACCCCGACGCTGATCCTGGCGGGAGACGAAGAGGAGCCGTGCCTGGAAGCGTGCCTGCTGATGAAACGCTGCATCCCGAAAGCGGGTCTCGCGATCCTGCCGAAGAGCGGCCACGCGATCAATCTCGAGGAGCCGGCGCTCTTCAACCGGCTGCTCGAGGACTTCCTGCACCAGGTGCAGGCCGGCCGCTGGAGCGCGCGTGATCCGGCTGCTGCGCCGGCTTCGATCTGGGGCCCGAACGGCAAGCCGTAGTTTTACGGGGAGGATCTGGTGCAGCTTTCCAAGCTCGCCGTTCGGGATATTCGCGTCCGCGCGGTCTGCGCGCCGATGCGCCGGCCGCTGACGACCAGCACCGGTGCGGTCAGCGTCGCAACGCTGCTCCTCGTGGACCTCAGGACAAGCGCCGGAATCGTCGGCCGCTGCTACCTGTTTTCCATAGGGAAGCAAAATCTCAAGCCGATTGCCGCGCTGGTCGAGGCGATGGGCGAGATGGTGGCAGGCGACGCGGTGGTGCCCTTCGAGATCGAGCGCAAGCTGCGCGCCCGGTACGCGCTGCTCGGTGTGCACAACATCGTGCTGTTCGCGATGTCGGGAATCGACATGGCGGCGTGGGACGCGCTGGGACAGGCTATGGGGCAGCCGTTGGTCAGGCTGCTCGGCGGGACGCCGCGGCCGGTGCTTGCCTATAACTCGAAAGGACTCGGCATCCAGCCACTCAAGCCGCTTGCGCGCGAAGCGGTGGAGCTCGTGAAGGAAGGATTCCAGGCGGTGAAACTGCGCCTCGGCCGGCCGCGCGCGGAGGATGATCTTGCGGCGCTGCGCGCCGTGAAAAAAGCGATCGGACCCGGCATCACGCTGATGGTGGATTTCAACCAGGCCCTCAGCGTCGCCGAGGCGGTGAAGCGCGGCCGCATGATCGATGACGAGGGCGGCGTCGCGTGGATCGAAGAGCCGGTGCGCGCAGATGATTTTTCCGGCTGCGCGAAAGTCTCGCGCGAGGTCGCGACGCCGATCCAGATCGGCGAGAATTTCATGGGACCGGAGCAGATGGCGCAGGCGATCGCTGCGGGAGCGAGCGACTATGTGATGCCGGATGTGCAGCGCATTGGCGGCATTACCGGCTGGATGCGCGCCGCGGCGCTCGCGCAAGGCGCGGGGCTGGAGATGTCGTCGCATCTGTTTCCCGAGGCGAGCACGTCTCTGCTCGCGGTGACGCCCACCGGTCATTGGCTCGAATACGTCGATTGGGCCGACCCGGTACTCGAAGAGCCGGTCGAGATCCGGGATGGGCACGCTCTCGCTTCCGGGCGACCCGGCCTCGGCATGAAATGGGATGAGAAAGCCGTGAGGAAGTTCGCCGTATGACGTTCTTCGACCGACACTACCCGCACTGGCCGCCGGGCGTACCGAAGACGCTGTCCGTCCCGCGCACCAGCATCTACTACAACCTGGAAGTCAGCGCGGCGCGCTACCCGGACCGGCCGGCAATCCTCTACTACGGCAGTGCGCTCACGTACCGGGATCTAAAGCGCGACACGCTGGCGCTCGCCGGCCACCTGCAACGGCGCTGCGGAGTGCGTCGCGGCGACCGGGTGCTGCTCTACGCCCAGAACAGTCCCCAGTTCATCATCGGCTACTACGCGATCCTTCGCGCCAACGCCGTGGTCGTGCCGGTCAACCCGATGAACAAGAGCGAAGAGCTCGCGCATTACATCGTCGACTCCGATGCGCGCACCGCGATCGCCGGGCAGGAACTGTACCGGGAGGTCGAGCCGCACCTCGTCAAGGATCGAATCGAGCATTGTGTGCTGGCATGCTACGGCGACTACGTGCGCGCGAGCACCGATCTAAAGGTGCCTGAGGCGGTCGGCGCGCCGCGCTTCGACCCCGCGCGTAACGGCGTCATGACATGGGCGGACGTAATGGCCGCGAACCTGGTTCCCGGCGCTCACGAAGCCGGCCCGGACGATCTAGCGGTACTGCCTTACACCTCCGGCACGACCGGCCTGCCGAAGGGTTGCATGCTGACGCATTCGAACATCCTCGCGACCAGCACCGGGGCCTGCTTCTGGTCGACGGCCTCGAGCGAGAGCGTGGTGCTGGGTGTGCTGCCGATGTTCCATCTCACCGGCATGCAGTCGAACATGAACATCCCGATCCAGCTCGGCGCGACCTCGGTGCTGATGACACGCTGGGACCGCGATACCGCCGCCGAATTGATCCAGCGCCACCGCGTCACCGCGGTGACGGGCATCACCACCATGATTGTGGACTTGCTCGCCAATCCGAACCTCGGGAAGTACGACCTCTCGTCGATCCATCGCATCGGCGGCGGCGGAGCCTCGATGCCACAGGCCGTGGCCGCGCAGGTCGAGCGGACCTTCGGACAGCCGTTTCTCGAAGGCTACGGCCTGACCGAGACCGCGGCGCCCTCGCACGCCAACCCGGTGCATCGGCCGAAGCCCCAGTGCGGCGGAATTCCATATTTCGATACCGATTCGCGGGTGATCAATCCGGAGACGCGGCGCGAGTGCGGCCCGAACGAAGTCGGCGAGATCATCACTAACGGCCCGCAGGTGTTCCGCGGCTACTGGAAGCAGCCGCAGGCGACCGAAGCCGCGTTCATCGAGTACGACGGCAAGCCGTTTTTCCGCACCGGCGATCTCGGCTACTACGACGAGGACGGGTATTTCTTCATCACCGACCGCCTCAAGCGCATGATCAATGCTTCGGGCTTCAAGGTCTGGCCCGCAGAGGTGGAAGCGATGCTCTATGCGCACCCGGACATCCAGGAAGCCTGCGTCATCGGCACGCGCGATCCGCACCGCGGAGAGACGGTGAAAGCGGTCGTGGTACTGAAGTCCGCGGCGCGCGGCCGCGTACAGCCGGACGCAATCGTCGCCTGGGCGAAGGACCGCATGGCCGCTTACAAATACCCGCGCGTCGTCGAACTCGTCGACGCGCTGCCCAAAACCGCGACCGGCAAGATTTTCTGGCGCAAGCTGCAGGAGGACGAGGCCAAGAGGAACGCCGCATGAGAATTCTCGCCTTTGCACTGCTGCTCGTCGCCACTGCTGCAGACGCGCAGGTAGAGATCGATAAGGCGTGGGCGCGCGCGACCGCGCCGGGCGCGCCGGTGGCCGGCGGCTACATGACGATCCGCAACAAGGGCGGTGCGCCCGATCGGCTGGTGGGCGCGTCGTCCGCTGCCGCGGCGCGTGTCGAGCTGCACGTCCACATCAAGGAAGGCGAAGTGATGAAAATGCGCCAGGTCTCGGCCTACGAGGTGCCGGCGAAAGGATCGTTCGAGTTAAAACCCGGCGGCGCGCATCTGATGTTCGTGCAGATCGCGCGGCCGTTCAAGGAAGGCGACAAGATCCCGGTGAAGCTGAAGTTCGAGAAGGCCGGGGAAGTGAGCGTCGAGTTCGCGGTCGGGCGGCTCGGAGACACCGCTCCGCCCGCGCACAAGCACTGAGCGAAGCGCGTCTACGACGCGGAGAGCAGCAACCGGCCTGCGTACCATGCTGCGCCGGCGATGAAGGCCGAGCAGGGGATCGTCAGGATCCAGGCCCACACGATCGTGCCGGCGACGCCCCAGCGCACGGCCGAAGCGTTCTGCGCCGAGCCGACTCCGATGATCGCGCCGGTAATCGTGTGCGTGGTCGAGACCGGGATCCCGAGCCCCGTGGCAAGAAACAGCGTCATCGCTCCGCCGGTCTCGGCGCAGCATCCGCCCACCGGCTTGAGCTTGGTGATCCGCTGGCCCATCGTCTTGACGATCCGCCAGCCGCCGAAAGCGGTGCCGAATGCGATCGTGATGTAGCAGGCGCTCACGACCCAGAGCGGCAGCGGATCGCTGCTGCCCAGGTACCCGGCGGCAATCAGCAGCATCCATATGATTCCCGCCGTCTTTTGCGCGTCGTTGCCGCCGTGGCCGAGCGAGTAGAGCGAAGCAGAGATGAGTTGCAAGCGCCGAAACCATCGGTCCACCTTGCTCGGCGTCGAGCGCACGAACAACCACGACACGCCAAGCATCAGCAGCGCGCCGAGCAGCATTCCGAGCAGCGGCGAGACGAAGATGAACGCGACCGTCTTGAGGATTCCCCCGGCGATTAGCGACGACGTGCCCGCCTTCGCGACCGCCGCACCGACCAGCCCGCCGATCAGCGCGTGCGACGAGGACGACGGAATTCCATACCACCAAGTGATGATGTTCCAGGCAATCGCGCCCACAAGCGCGCCGAAGATCACGTAGTGGTCGACGATGCCCTGGTCGATGATGCCC
>DASYPC010000018.1:0-1871 GCA_036007105.1 Burkholderiales bacterium
GTGCCGAACTCGTCCAGCACGTCGTGGGTGAAATCGTCGAGCCCGAGCTGCGCCCGGTGCATGCCGTAGCGCCTCACGTTCTCCAGCTCGACGATGAACGCCAGGTTCTCATAGTCGCCGCGTACCGTCGCCTTGCAGGGAAACGGCCCGGCCACCGAGAACGTCGCCTTCGAGACGCCGGCCAGATCGGTCATGCGCCCTGAATACTTGAACTTGATGCCGAGCCCTTCCAGCCGCTCGCGGAAGTTCTCGATCTCCGGTCCCTGCAGCGGGATCGAGATCGGCTCCTGCGAGCTGATCTTGTAGCGGAACGTAACGTAACCGAAGCGCGGCTTGCCTTCCACTTCGATCGTGCGATAGTCGGTGAACCCGTCCGACAGGATCGCGCTCGGCGCTTGGCTCCCGTACATGAGCCCGTACGGGCGCTCGGACTCGGGGTGCGCAGTGTTCAGCTCGCGGGCGAATTCGGAGAGGTAGTGGAACGTCGCGCGCAGCCGCTCGTCGAGGCGGGTCAGCGCCTCCGCCCGGTCGGTCTTCGGGTTCGCCACGCCCGCCTTCTGCGTCGAGCGCTTTTTCAGCAACGCGATCGCCGCGCTGCCGCGGCCAGAGACTTCGCCCTTGGCGAGGATTTCCTGCTGCCGCTCGAACTCGTCGCGCTGCTTCTCCTGCTCCGCCGCCCAGCGGTCGAGCTCCGCCTGCTTGGCGCGCCGCGTCTCTTCGTCGGCCTTGACGCGCTCGCGCTCGGTCTGCTCGTACGTCTTCGCGAACGTATCGAGGTCGGCAAGAAGCTGCTCGTGCGAACGTTCGCTTCCGGGTGCGCGGGGCGGCAGCGCGATGGCGGTCGTGCGGCTGAGCACGGCGGGGTCGGGCCGCCAGGGCGCCCGTCCCGCGGGGATCGTCTCTTCGGATGCCACCACGCCGGCGGCCAGCGTTTCAATGACCTTGCGCAGATCCTTCGCCATCTCGCTGACGCGCTGGTAGCGGTCGCCGGGTTTCTTGGCGAGCGCGCGGTTGAGAATTACGTCGAAGACCTTGGGCACCGAGCGTTCCAGCTCCGAGGCCGGCGCATGCGGTTCGCCCGCGATCCGGTGCAGCAGCGGATAAATGTTCGTATCGCCGGGCTGCTCGAACGGTGTGCGTCGCGTGAGCATCTCGTAGAACACCACCCCGAGCGAGAAGACGTCGGAGCGTGGATCGATCGGCAGGCCGAGCACCTGTTCGGGGGACATGTACTTGGGCGACCCGAGCGCCTGCCCGGCGTGCGTCACCGACGACGACGGAATGTACGCGACGCCGAAATCCGTCAGCTTGGCGCGCCCGGACGGCGAAACCATGATGTTCGCGGGCTTGACGTCGCGGTGCACGATCGCGAAGTAATGCGCGTGGTCGAGCCCGTCGGCGACTTGTGCCGCGATGTCCGCAGCCTTTTGCACCGGCATCTTCTCCGGATCGCGCAGCATGTCCTGCAGCGTGCGGCCTTCAAGCAGCTCCATCGCGATGTACGCGGTGCCGTCCTGCTCGCCGACGTCGTAGATGGCGACGATGTTGACGTGGTTCAGGCGTCCGGCGGACTTCGCCTCGCGCAGAAAGCGCACGCGCACTTCGCCGGCGATGTCCTCGGGCAGGTTGGGGTTCAGGGCCTTGACCGCGACCTCGCGCTCGATCAGCGGGTCGAGGGCCCGGTAGACCGTGCCGATCGCGCCGCGGCCGAGTTCTCCCAGTACGCGGTAACGGCCGAACATCATGGCTGGCTCATACGCAGTACGTTGATGGCCGAATCCTCGATTTTGCACCTGCGGCGGCAAAACGAGCGGTCAGATTGCCTGTTGCTTACCCGTTCGCCTTATACGAGGCGCCCGGCACGAAGTCAA
>DASYPC010000019.1:0-8529 GCA_036007105.1 Burkholderiales bacterium
GGCGCGGATGCGCATCTTGCGCGCCGTATTCGCCACGTAGTCGAGGTCGCACTGGGGATCCTGGTTCTGCAGGTTGATCGTCGGCGGGGAGACCTGGTCGCGCAGCGCGAGCACGGTGAACAGCGCCTCGACCCCTCCCGCAGCGCCCAGCAGGTGGCCGGTCATCGACTTCGTCGAATTGACCGCGACGTTCTTCGCGTGGTCGCCGAAAACGCGTTTGAGCGCGATCGTCTCGGCGATGTCCCCGAGCGGCGTCGAAGTGCCGTGCGCGTTGACGTAATCGATGCCGCCCGGGTCGAGGCTGGCGTCGCGCAGCGCATTGCGCATGCAGCGAAACGCGCCATCACCGTCCTCGCTGGGCGCGGTGATGTGGAAGGCGTCGGCCGAAACGCCGTAGCCCGAGAGCTCGCAGTAGAGGTTGGCGCCGCGTCTGCGCGCATGCTCGTACTCCTCGAGCACCACCGCGCCAGCGCCTTCGCTGAGCACGAAACCGTCGCGGTCGCGATCCCAGGGGCGGCTTGCACCTTGCGGATCGTCGTTGCGCGTCGAGAGTGCGCGCGCAGAGGCGAACCCGCCCATCGTCAGCTCGGTCACCGTCGCCTCGGCGCCCCCGGCGACCATTACATCGGCCTCGCCCAGACGGATCGACTTCGCGGCTTCGCCGAGACAGTGCGTCGAGGTCGTGCACGCCGTGACGATCGCCAGGTTCGGCCCCTTGGCGCCGAGCAGGATCGACAGGTTACCGGCGATCATGTTGATGATGCTGCCCGGGATGAAGAACGGCGAGATCCTCCTCGGCCCGTTCGTCCGCAACTCATCGTGCATGGCCTCGATCAGCGGCAGCCCGCCGATTCCCGAGCCGAAATTGACCCCGACCTGCTCGGCGTTCTCCGGAGTGATCTGCATGCCGGAATCCCGCCACGCCTGCAGGCCCGCGGCGATGCCGTAGTGGATGAACGTATCCATCCTGCGCGCCTCCTTCGGCGACAGATATTGCGATACGTCGAAGTCCTTCACTTCGCCGGCGATGCGGCTCGCGAGGCGCGCGGGGTCGAACCGCGTGACGCGCCCGATGCCGGATTTCCCGGCCACGATGTTGCTCCAGGCCTGCTGAACGGTGTTGCCGACCGGGCTGACGATGCCGAGCCCGGTGACGACGACTCTGCGGCGGGACACTTAGGGGTTTGCTGCTCCCTTACGACTTGGCGTGCGACTTTACATAGTCGATCGCCTGCTGGACAGTGGTGAGCTTCTCGGCTTCCTCATCCGGAATCTCGGTTCCGAACTCCTCTTCCAGCGCCATGACCAGCTCGACGGTGTCGAGCGAATCCGCGCCGAGGTCGTCCACGAAGGAGGATTCGTTCTTGATCTCGGTTTCGTTCACGCCCAGCTGCTCGGCGATGATTTTCCTCACGCGTTGTTCGATGTTTTCCATCAGCCAGCTCCTTCCCCTGTGGGAGGCATATTTTACCGGAATCGCCTCTGGCGCGCCGTCGGGCGAAGCGTCGACGGATCGCTACGCCATGAACATCCCGCCGTTGACGTGCAGCACGGTGCCGGTGATGTAATCGCCGGCGGGCGAGGCGAGAAAAGCCACGGCGGCAGCGACCTCTTCGGGCTTTCCCAGGCGGGCGAGCGGGATCTGGCCGAGCAGCGCGCTGCGCTGCTCCTCGGTCAGTGCGCGCGTCATGTCGGTGTCGATGAATCCCGGAGCGACGCAGTTCACGGTGATGTTGCGGCTGCCGAGCTCGCGCGCGAGCGAGCGCGTCATGCCGGCGACACCCGCCTTCGCCGCCGCGTAGTTCGCCTGCCCGGCGTTGCCGGCTGCGCCGACGACCGATGTGATGCTGATGATGCGTCCCCAGCGCGCCTTCATCATCCCCCGCATCACCGCTCGCGCCAGGCGAAACGGCGGGCGCAGGTTGGTCTCCATCACCTCGTCCCACTCGGCGTCCTTCATGCGCAACGCGAGGTTGTCGCGCACGATCGCGGCATTGTTGACGAGGATCAGGATGTCGCCGAACTCCTTCTGCACGGCGGCGATCAGTTCGTCGCACTGGCCTGCGTCGCGAACGTCGAGTACGCGCCCTGCGCCCTTGCCGCCCGCCTCGGCGAGCGCTTGCCCGATTGCCTGGACTCCTGCCTCGCCGGTCGCCGTCCCGACCACCGTTGCGCCGTTACGCGCGAGCTCGAGCGCAATCGCGCGCCCGATCCCGCGCGACGCGCCCGTGACAAGCGCAATCCTGTTCTGCAGCATGCTCACGATCCGCGGATCAAAGCCAGCGCCTGCTCGAGCGACTGGCGGTCGGCGAGCGCGACGCCGCGCAGACTGCCGTCGATTCGCTTCACCAGGCCGGCAAGTACTCTTCCTGGCCCACACTCCACGACGTGCGTTGCGCCGAGTTGCGCCATGCGCCGCACGATCTCCACCCAGCGCACCGGTGCTGCGGCCTGCCGGACGAGCGCATCGCGGATACGCGCCGGCTCTGTTTCCTCCCTCACGTCGACGTTGTTGATGAGCGGGATGCGCGGAGTGCTGATTGCAACGCGCGCCAGGGCGTCGCGCAATCGCGTCGCGGCAGGCTGCATGAGGCTCGAATGGAAGGGCGCGCTTACCGGCAGCGGCATTGTGCGCTTCGCCCCCTTCGCCTTGCAGGCGTCGCTCGCGCGCGCGACGGCGCTCGCATGGCCGGCAATGACCACCTGTCCCGGCGCATTGAAGTTCACCGCCTGCACCGCCTCTCCCTGAGCGCTTTCCTCGCAGGCCGCGCGCACTGCGTCGTCCTCGAGACCGAGAATCGCCGCCATCGCGCCGAGACCCTCCGGCACCGCCTCCTGCATGCACTGCGCGCGAAATCGAACGAGCGGCAGCGCCTCCTCGAGCGAAAGCGCTTGCGCCGCGACGAGCGCGCTGTACTCGCCCAGACTGTGCCCGGCGACGACCTCGGGCTGCGACCCTCCCAGCGCGCGCCACGCCCGAAACGCAGCGACGCCCGCAACGAGCATCGCAGGCTGGGTGTTGACCGTCAGCGCGAGCTGCTCCGCAGGTCCGTCGTCGAGCAGCCGTACGAACGACTCTCCGAGCATCCTCGCAGCCACCGCCCGCACGTCGTCGACTTCAGGAAGGCCGGCATAGGCGTGCAACATCCCGACGGATTGCGAACCCTGCCCCGGAAAAACCATCGCAAGCTTCATCGTTCCCCGTTCACATCGTGGCGAGCACCGCACCCCAGGTGAACCCGCCGCCCACGCCCTGCATCATCACCCGCTGGCCGGCGCGGATTTTCCCCGCGCGGACGTATTCGTCCAGCGCGAGCGGAATCGAAGCCGCCGAGGTATTGCCGTGCCGGTCGACCGTCACCGCCAGGCGCTCGCGCGGCACGCCGAGCTTGCGCGCGGTGGCTTCGAGAATGCGCACGTTGGCCTGGTGCGGAATGAGCCAGTCGACGTCTGCGACGGACATTTCCGCTGCGGCCAGCGTCTCGCGCGCGACTTCGTCCAGGACTTTCACCGCAAGCTTGAAAACCTGGTTGCCCTGCATCTGCAGGTACGGGGAGCCGAGGATGCGGCCCCCGCACACGTTGCCCGGCACCGAGAGGATGTCGGCGTAGCTGCCGTCGGCGCGCAGCACCGAAGCGTGGATTCCGGGCGCCTCGCCGGCAGCGAGCACGACCGCTCCCGCGCCGTCACCGAACAGGACGCAGGTCGCGCGGTCGTTCCAGTCCATGATGCGGGAGAACACTTCCGTTCCGACCACCAGCGCGCGCCGGTTCATGCCGCTGCGGATGAAGCGATCGGCAATGGCGAGCGCGTACACGAACCCGCTGCACACGGCTTGCACGTCGAACGCCGGGCATCCTTTGATGCCGAGCTTCGCCTGCAGCAGGCAGGCGGTGCTCGGAAACACGTGGTCCGGTGTCGAAGTCGCGACGATGATCAGGTCGATGTCTGCCGGCGCCAGTTGTGCGGCGGCGAGCGCGGCACGGCTCGCTTCGAGCGCCAGGTCGCTGGAAGCCTGCGACTCGTCGGCGATGCGCCGCTCGACAATCCCGGTGCGCTCGCGAATCCACGCGTCGCTCGTGTCGAGGCGCCGGGCGAACTCGTCGTTCGTCACCACGCGCGGCGGCAGGTAGCCGCCCGTCCCGACGATGCGGGAATACGTCATTCCGCGGCGGCGCGCTGCAACGCCGGCGGCTGGGGCGATTGCGCCATGCGCCGGCTGATCCGCTCGACGACGTCGTTGCGCACCTCGTCCTCGGCGCGACGCAACGCCTGGCCGAACGCGTAGGCGTCCGCCGCGCCGTGGCTCTTGATCACCACGCCTCGCAGGCCGAGCAGGCTGGCCCCGTTGTAGCGGCGGTGGTCCATGCGGTTCTTCACCGCCTTCAGCACCGGCCTCGAGACGATCGCCGCGAGCTTGCGCAGCGGATTGCGCGAGAACTCTTCCTTCAGGATGCCGCCCACCATCTGCACTACGCCTTCGGAAGCCTTCAATACGGCGTTGCCGACGAATCCATCGCACACGACGACGTCGGCCGTGCCCTTGTAGATGTCGTCGCCTTCGACGTTGCCACAAAAATTAAGTCCGCTTTCGCGCAAGAGGTCCGCGGCGCGCTTGACGGTGTCGTTGCCCTTGATGTCCTCGACGCCGATGTTGAGCAGCCCCACGCTGGGGCGCTCCCTGTGCTCCAGCGCCGCGACCAGCATCGCGCCCATGACCCCGAACTGCATCAGCTGCTCGGGCGTGCAATCGACGTTCGCGCCAAGGTCGAGAACGGTCGTATAGCCGCCGCGCATGTTCGGCAGCACCGTGGCGATCGCCGGCCGGTCGATTCCGGGCAGTGTCTTCAGCACGAAGCGCGAGATCGCCATCAGCGCGCCGGTATTGCCGGCGCTCACGCAGGCGTTTGCTTCGCCGCTCTTCACGAGGTTTACCGCGACGCGCATCGACGAGTCTTTCTTGAAGCGCAGCGCCTGCGCCGGAGGCTCGTCCATGCTCACGACCTGCGATGCCGCATGCACGCGCAGGCGCGGTCCGGGCGTTGCGCCGCGCGGAGCGAGCTCGGCCGAGATCGCTTCGCCAGGTCCCACGAGGACGAGGCTCACGTCTTCCCGGCTGCGCTGGAATTCGAGCGCCGCAGGCACTGTGACCGGGGGTCCATGATCTCCCCCCATGCAGTCGACTGCGACGGTGATCGTCACGCGGGCGGGCTACTCGTCCTTGCTCTTGACGATTTTCTTGCCGCGATAGTAGCCGGTCGGGCTGATGTGATGCCGCAGGTGAACCTCGCCCGTCGTCGGCTCGACGGCGAGCGGCGGCTTGGCGAGCGCATCGTGGGAGCGGTGCATGCCGCGCTTCGAAGGGGTCTTGCGATTCTGTGGGACTGCCATGATCGGCTCCTTGTTGAAATCATCGGGCGGGCCGCGTCGGCCCGCATATCGTTTGCTGAATCCTGCTCTAGTGCTTCGTGCCGAGCCGGGCGCGCAGATCGGCGAACGGCCCGGGCCGCGGCGCACCTTCTGCGCCAGCGCCTGCCCTGCATCCCTCGTGCCGCGGCGCATACGGAATCGCGAGCAGCACTTCTTCTTCGATCAGGTCGCGCACCGCCATCTCTTTCGTCGCGACGATGCAGTCCGGCCCCTCCGGATCCACCGGCACCGCCGCGAGGTCGCCCTCACTGCCAAAGAGCAGCAGCAGCGCTTCCACCTCGAGCAGGTGCTCGAATGCATCCAGGCATCGCTGGCAGGTCAAATGCAACGCGCCGGTCACGTGCAGCTGCAGCGCCGGTCTGCCCAGCCCTTCGGGTATGCCCTGGAGCTCATAGTGAAGCGTCGTGCCTGCCCGCACCACACCCTGCAACCGCGGAAAATCTGCGACTGGCCATTCCCCGCTCGACCTGGCCCCGGATCTCGCGAATTCCATCCCATCGATCAGCGGCCGGTGCAGCATGGGGCGCGGATGATATCATCCGTGAAAAACCACGTCAAAACAAAGTCATGGCGTCGCCCAAGGGCATTGTGCTTGCTTCCGCGTCGAGCTATCGGCGCGAGTTGCTGGAGCGTCTCGGGCTGGCGTTCGAATGCGCGCTGCCCGAAGTCGACGAGTCGGAGCTTCCCGGCGAATCGGCGGCCGACACGGCGCTGCGTCTTTCGCGCCTCAAGGCGAAGGCGGTCGCGTGGCGCTTTCCCGATTCGATCGTGATCGGCTGCGACCAGGTCGCGTCCTGCGACGGCGCACGGATCGGCAAGCCCGGCAATCACGCGAACGCGCTCAAGCAGCTCGAATGGATGAGCGGAAAGACCGTGGCGTTCGACACCGCGCTCACGGTACTGGATACGTCGAATGACGCAGCCCGGTCCCGCGTCGTGCCGTCCCGCGTGACGTTTCGCCGGCTCACGCGCGAGCAGATCGAGGCGTACCTCGAGCGCGAGCAGCCCTACGACTGCGCGGGAAGCGCCAAGGCCGAGGGCCTGGGCATCGCGCTGATTGCGCGGATCGAAACCGAGGATCCGACGTCTCTCATAGGACTGCCGCTCATCGCGCTGACCGAGTTGCTCGCCGAGACGGGCGTGCCGGTTCTGGGCTGATGCCTGCGCTGTACGCTATTCCGGCGCCGCTCGGAGGGACGGCCGCAGATGCCCTGCCCGCCTCGGCGCTCGAGACGGTGCGCGGCATTCGCGATTTCGTCGCCGAGAATCCGAAGACCGCGCGTGCGTTTCTCGCGTCGCTGCAGATGCCCTGTCCGATCGCCGAGATTTCGATCACGCGACTCGACGAGCACACCTCGGCGGGCGCTGTCCCGGCGCTGCTTGCGCCGCTGCGCGCGGGACGGCCGCTCGGCCTGCTCTCCGAGGCCGGCTGCCCGGCGATTGCGGATCCCGGCGCCGCGCTCGTCGACGTTGCGCATCGTGAGGGCTTTCGTGTCGTGCCTTTGATCGGCCCTTCGTCGATCACGCTGGCATTGATGGCGTCCGGACTCGAAGGCCAGCGCTTCGCGTTCTGCGGCTACCTCCCGCGTGAAGCGAAGGAGCGCGCCCGGCGCATTCGCGAGATCGAGCAGCGTTCGCGGCGCGAGCGCGAGACGCAGATCTTCATCGAGACCCCGTATCGCAACGACGCGCTCGCTGCGGCGCTGCTCAACGCCTGCGCGCCTTCGACGCGGCTGTGCATCGCGAGCGATCTGACGCTTCAAACGGAAAGAATCTCCACGCACCCGATTGCCGAATGGCGAAAGTCGGTTCCCGCCTTGGGCAAACGACCCACGGTCTTCCTGATGCTCGCGACGGAGTAGCGGTGCTTCGACCCAAAGCGCTCGACCATGTCGGCCTGAAGGTCGACGACCTCGATAAGACGCTGTATTTCTACCAGGCGCTCGGGCTGGAATTGCTGCGCGTGACCGGCCCAAAGTCGGACGGTTCGCGAATCGCCGTGCTTCGGGTGGGCGCGCAGGAACTCAACGTCTTCTCGGCCCCCGGCGCTTCGACCGTTCAGGCCGCGTCAGAACGGATCGATCATTTCTGCCTGGAGATGGAGGCAGCTTCGCCGGAGGCGCTTGCCGCGGATCTGCGCCACGCCGGGATCGAAGTCGTTCGCGGGCCGATCGCGCGACGGGAAGGCAAGTCTTTTTTCGTCCTCGACCCAGACGGGGTCCACGTCGAGTTGCTGCTCAAGCAGGAGCGCGGTTAATCAGCGCATGCCCGACCCCGAGCGCAGCGCGATCTCGAGAACCGCGCTCGCCACGCCCGCGCCGAAGCGGCGCGCGAACTTCTCGGCGATGTTGTCCTTCTGCGTGAAGTCGACGACGTCTTCGGCCTTGAAGATCTCGCGCGCCACGAAATCGACGCTGCCGAACGCATCCGCGAGGCCGAGCTCGACGCTCTTTGCGCCGGTCCAGATGAGCCCGGTGAACAGGTCGGGGGTTTCCTTGAGGCGCTTGCCGCGACCCTCGCGCACGGCGCCGATGAATTGCTGGTGAACTTCCTGGATCATTTTCTGCGCATGCTCCTTCTGCTTTTCGTCCACTGGCAGGAACGGATCGAGCATCGCCTTGTTTTCGCCCGCGGTGAGCAGGCGCCGCTCGACGCCGATCTTTTCCATCAGCCCGGTGACGCCGAACGAGTCGAGGCGCACGCCGATCGAGCCGACGATGCTCGACTTCGAGACGAAGATGCGATCGGCACCGACCGCGACGTAGTAGCCGCCGGATGCGCACAGGTCTTCGACCACCGCATGGAGCGGGATCGCCGGATATTTCTGCCGCAGGCGGCGCAGCTCGTCGTAGATCGACTGCGACTGCACGGGGCTTCCGCCCGGTGAGTTGATCCGCAGCACCACGCCCTGCGTGCCTTTGTCCTTGAACGCCGCGTTGAGCGCCGTAATGACCTTTTCCGCACTCGAGTCGGTACCGGGCGCGATGACACCGGTGATCTCGACCAGCGCCGTGTGCCGGCCGCCGCCCGGCCGCTCCTTCCAGTCGAAGGCGAGCAGCACCGCCACCGTGATGTAGGCAAACGTGAGCAGCTTGAAGA
>DASYPC010000020.1:0-5336 GCA_036007105.1 Burkholderiales bacterium
CGTGATTCCGTGGGCAGCTGCGAACGAGAACGCGTGACCGGCGTGGTCATGATGCTCGTGCGTGATCAGGATTCCCCGCAACGAAGCCGGCTCCACGCCGAGCTGGCCGAGCCTGCGCTCGAGCTCGGCCGGCGCGAGCCCGCAGTCGATCAGCAACCGCGTGCCCGCCGACTCGGCGACTGCGCAGTTCCCCTTCGAGCCGCTGCCTGCGCAGGCGAAGCGAATGCCGCGTCCCTATTTCAGTTGTTCGTGCAGCAGGGTCAGGATGCGATGCGCCGTCGACGATTGCTCCGCGCCGCCATCCTTGTTGAGGACTACGATCTCGCTGTTGTCCGCGGCGCCGCGAACCTGCACCCGGTACTGCTCCGCCTTGACTTTGGTGTCGTCCGAGCGCCAGAACGCCAGCCGGTCGAGCAACCCCGGACTTTCCTTCTTCTTCTCTCCCTCGGGATCGGCGTAACGCACGTAGTACAAGCCCTTCTGCCGGTCGCGGTCCTCGACCGTGAATCCGACGCGGTCCAGCGCGAGGCCGACGCGGCGCCACGCGCGGTCGAACGGCTCCTGCACCTGCAACAACTCGCGCCCGTCGCCCGACTTGTTGATCGACGCGCGCGCAGGCTGCGCAGCGATGGCGACCTGCTGCTTCGCCTTCTCGTCGCGAGCACCCAGGCGCACCATGAGGCGACGCAGGAACTCCGCCTCGAGATCCGGATCTGCCGGCCGCGGCTGCCACATGGTCTTGTCCTTGCCCTCGGTGACATACACCTCGATCATGCCGCGATGGCTGAGGTAGATTTCACTGCCACCGTCGCCTGCGCGCTCGAGGCGGGTGCGAAATTTGTCCCGCTCCGGCGTCGAATACACCTGGTCCAGGATCTTGCCCAGCACGCTGCGGATCATGTCCTGCGGGATCTTGGCGCGGTTCTCGGCCCAGTCGGTTTCCAGCACGCCGGCTTCCGCGACCTCGACCTGGATCAGGAAACCGTTTTCCTGCCAGAAATCCTTGACCAGTGGCCAGAGCTTTTCCGGAGGCTCCTGCACGACCAGCCAGCGCTGGGTGCCGGCGCGCTCGATGCGCATCTTGTCGACGTTGGGCAGGAGGGCGGTACTGCCGGGCTTCGTCTGCTGCGAGCGGTCCGCCTGGTAGCCGGACAGCGTGGCCGTTGATTTGCCCGTTTCGGGAACCGCATAACGGTTGTCCCGCGACGGGGTCGTCAAATCGGGCGGAATCTCGAGTGGCGGCAGCGATCCGGCCGACTTGTAATCTACTTTCTTGCCTTCGAGAATGTCGGTCGCGGTCTTGCATCCGCCCGCGACGAGGGCGATCGCAACCGATGCAGCAACAGTAAGGCGCTTCAAGCGCGTTTCTCCACGACCCGCAGCGGCAGCGTAATTCCGCTCTCGGCGAGCGCCTCACGCACCGTTTCATGGAATTGCTCGGCCAGCGGCGTCATGGGCAGGCGCACGCCGCCTTCGATCATCCCCATCTGGGCGAGCGCCCATTTGACCGGGATCGGATTCGCCTCGACGAACAGCCGCTGGTGCAGCGGCAGCAGCTTCAGGTTCAGCTCGCGCGACGTCTTCACGTCGCCCGAGAGCGCGCGGGAGCACATTTCGTGCATCAGCCGCGGCGCGACGTTGGCCGTCACGGAGATCACGCCATGCCCGCCGAGCAACATCAGCGCCAGCGCAGTCGAATCCTCGCCGGAATAGATCGCGAACCCGCGCGGCGCGCGCCGGATCAGGTCGGTACCCCGCTCGATGTTGGCGGTCGCATCCTTGATGCCGATGATGCCGGGCAGCTGCGCAAGGCGCAGCACCGTGTCATTCCGCATGTCGGAAGCCGTGCGGCCCGGTACGTTGTAGAGCAGCATCGGCATGTCCACGGTCTCCGCGATTTTCGCGAAATGCCGGTACAGCCCTTCCTGGCTCGGCTTGTTGTAGTACGGAACCACCGAGAGGCACGCGGTCGCACCGGCCCTTTTCGCCGATTCGGTCAACTCGATCGCCTCTGCGGTCGAGTTCCCGCCGGTACCGGCGATGACCGGGATGCGGCCTTTCGCATGCTCGACCGCGATGCGGATCAATTCCTTGTGCTCGTCGAAATCGACCGTCGGCGATTCGCCCGTCGTGCCGACCACCACGATGCCGTCGGTGCCTTCGGCAACGTGCCAGTCGATCAGCCTGCGAAAGCGTGCAATGTCGAGCGCTCCGTCCTCGTGCATCGGAGTGACGATGGCAACCAAGCTTCCCGTAATCATTGCTGCGTCCTGATGGTTCGTGAACTGGCCATTTTATAGCGTAGCGGCTCGCCGGGCGCAAAGTCTTTGAATCACTGCGACTTTCGGAGCCGCGGTGCGCCCCTGCTCGAACGCGAGAACGTGCAACGCACCGAACGCATCGAGAAGCTCGCCCGCGCGCAAGAGGAATGCCGGGTTGGATGGCTTGCCATAGCGTTCGTTCCCGGACATGAAGGTCTCGTAGATCAATACGCCGTCGGGCGCAAGCGACGCGAGCAGATGGGAGAACAGCGGCCGGTACAGATAGTTGGTCACCACGACGCCGGCGAAGCGCTCCCCTGCGAGCGGCCATGCGCCGCCGCCTTCCAGGTCGGCATGCACGAAACGCGCGCCCGGGATCGACTGAGGCATGCGATCGACCGCGACGACTGCGATGCCCCGGTCCAGGAACCATCGCGAGTGCCGCCCGCTCCCGCAGGCAACGTCCAGCACCTGTCCTTGCGTGATGAGAGGCGCCCAGCGGACAACCCACGGTGACGGGGCGACAATGTCGTGGTCCATCATCGCCGCGAGTCTAAATCATGCCCACCGAGACGATCCGCTTCCCAGGCTCCGCGACCGAGCTGGCCGCGAGGCTCGACACTCCGGTAGGAGCGCCGCGCGCCTACGCGCTCTTCGCCCATTGCTTCACTTGCTCGAAGGACTCGAAGGCGGCTGCATTCGTCAGCCAGGCGCTCGCCGCGCAAGGTATAGCCACGCTGCGCTTCGATTTCTCGAGCCTCGAGTTTTCCTCGAATATCGACGACCTGATCGCCGCCGCCGACTGGCTGCGCAAGAACCGCTCGGCGCCGCAGATCCTCGCCGGCCACAGCCTTGGCGGCGCGGCCGTGCTCGCTGCCGCTGCGCGGATTGCAGAAGCGCGCGCAATCGCGACGATCAGCGCGCCTTTCGATCCGGCGCATGTCACGCACTTGATCTCGACCCCGAAGGAAGCGATTCCGGCCGAGGGCGACGTGCAGGTCACGATCGGCGGTCGCCCGTTCCGCGTCAGGAGGCAATTCTTCGATGACTTCGGCGCGCAGAACGCGATCGAAACCATCGGCGGGTTGCGCAAGCCTCTGCTCATATTCCACTCGCCGCGCGACACCGTCGTGGACATCGACAACGCGGCGAAGATCTTCCTGGCTGCGAAGCACCCGAAGAGCTTCGTTTCGCTCGATCACGCCGACCACCTGCTCACCCGCAGGGAAGACGCTCAGTACGCCGCTACCGTGCTTGCCGCCTGGGCTTCGCGCTATCTCGATCCGGAGAAGCGGGACGAAGCGGTCGTTCCCGGCGTACGAGTCGCAGAAGCGGGCGAAGGCCGATTCGCACGACTCATCGCCGCCGGACGCCACCGGATGCGCGCCGACGAGCCTAGCGCCCTGGGCGGCGACGATAGCGGCCCCGACCCCTACGAGCTGCTGCTTGCCGGCCTCGGCGCCTGCACTTCGATGACCGTGCGCATGTACGCCGAGCAGAAAAAATGGCCGCTTGCGCGCGTCACCGTGGATCTCCAGCACGACAAGGTGCACGCCGCCGATTGTGCCGAGTGCGAGACCAGGGAGGGCAGGATCGACAAGATCGAGCGCGTAATTACGCTGGAGGGAGATCTCGACGAGTCACAGCGCCAGCGACTGCTTGAGATAGCGAACCAGTGTCCGGTGCACCGGACGCTGCACAGCGAAGTCTGGATTCCTACTTCCCTGGCTCCGCCGGCGTAGGCGCCGGCTTCTTGCTCATGTCGACCTTGCTCGGGATCTGGACGGGCGCGGTCTCCCGCTTGTCGGCACGAGATGAAACGTTTCGCCACACGACGAACAGCAGAACCAGGAACACCGCGACCGCGACGATGACGAGCGTGCGGATCAGCTTGCGCTGCCGCGCCTCCTGCGCTGCGAGATGGTCGAGCTCCTCGCGCACCTTGCGCAACGCCGTCTGCTCGGCCGTGCGCTGCGCAGCCGCGCTAGTCGCTGCGGGCGGGAGGCTATGGGGTGTCTCGGGAGGCGTTGCCGGCGGCATGAGGGCTACTCGATTCTAGTCACTTGCGGCAGGTCGCACGCGAGGATCGCCTGCCTGAGCGCGTCAATGGCTTGCGGCCGCGGGTAGCTCCTGCGCCAGGCGAGCGCCACGCGGCGACGAGGAACCGGGCGCGCGAACGGCCGGATGCGAATCAATTCGCCGGCTCCCCTCGCCGATACCGAAGTCGAAGGCAGCACGGTGATGCCGACGCCGCTCGCCACCATCTGACGAATCGTCTCCAGCGATCCTCCCTGAAGCGAGCGTCCGATCGAGCTGCGTCCCGAGCGACCCAGGGGCCCGCAGAACTCGAGCACCTGGTCGCGCAGGCAATGGCCCTCGCCAAGCAGCAGCAGGCTTTCGCGCTTCAGCTCCTGCGCGGAAATCTGCTTGCGCTTCTCCCACCGGTGCCCGACCGGTACCGCAACCAGGAACGGCTCGTCGTACAGCGCGTGGGTAACGCACCCCGGCTCGTCGAAAGGCAGCGCAACCACGACCGCATCCACTTCACCCTGGCGCAAGGCCTCGGCGAGCTGATGGGTGAAGCTTTCCGCGATGTGCAGCTGCATCGCGGGAACGCGGCGGCGCAGGATCGGCACGAGCTTGGGAAGAAGGTACGGGCCGATCGTATGGATCGCTCCCAGGCGCAGCGTCCCGGCGAGCGGATCGTGTCCCGCCGCGGCCAGGTCGCGGATTCGCGAAGCTTCCTCGAGCACGCGCTGCGCCTGCTCGACGATTCTTTGCCCGACCGGCGTCACCGCAACCTCGCCCGGGCCGCGCTCGAAGAGCGCGACGCCGAGCTCTTCCTCGAGCTTCTTGATCGCGACCGAGAGCGTGGGTTGCGAGACGAAACACGATTCTGCGGCGTGCCCGAAGTGCCGCTCGCGGGCGACCGCCACGAGGTAGCGCAGCTCGGTCAGCGTCATTTCAGGCCGGCGATGAAAGCGCGGACTTCGCTCGCCAGCTCCCTTTCCCTCCCCGTGTAGCTGTGGTCGGCGCCCGGGATGCGGACCTGCTTCGAGCCCTCGATCGATTGCA
>DASYPC010000021.1:0-8888 GCA_036007105.1 Burkholderiales bacterium
TCCCCTGAGAGAATCGTCGTCGTCGGCGCCGGAGCGATCGGCGCGTTTTATGCAAGTGTCCTGGCACGCGCCGGCTGCGACGTATCCGTGGTTGCGCGCAGCGACTACGATGCAGTCGCCCGCGACGGATATCGCATCCGCAGCGCGACGCTCGGCGATCTCTCCTTCCGGCCGGCGCAGGTGGTGCGCGCCGCCGGCGAGTACCAGGGCAATGCCGACTACGTGCTGTGCGCGCTGAAGGACGTGCGCGGCGTGGACCGCGCCGCGCTGATCCGCCCCGCGCTCGCGGCGAGCAGCGCGATCGTGCTGGTACAGAACGGAATCGACGTCGAGAAGGACATCGCCGCGGCGCTTCCCGGGCATGAACTCATTTCGGCGGTCGCGTACGCGGGGGTGAGCCGCGAGGCGCCGGGCCATGTGGTGCACCATTCGACGTTTACCCGCCTCGTGCTCGGCAACTACCCAAAGGGCGTCTCACCGGCAGTCGAGCGCCTTGCCGCCCTGGTCAAGGCAGGCGGCATCAGCGTTCAGGCGACCGACGACATCGTCGGCGCGCGCTGGCAGAAGTGCGCGTGGAACACCGTCTTCAACCCGATGTCAGCGCTAGGGGGCGGCGTGGGCGCGCACGATATCCTGGCAAGTGAAGAGGCAGCGCAGTTCGCGCGAGAGGCGATCGGCGAAGTGTGCGCGATCGCGCACGCAGCCGGTCATCCCCTGCCCGCGGACACACCAGACAAGCACATCGCGGGCACGCTGCGCATTCCAAACCATGTCCCGAGCATGGGACAGGACCTGCTCGCGGCCCGGCCGATGGAAACCGAGGCTTTGCTCGGCAATGCAGTCCGCATCGCGCGTGCGCTCCGCGTGCCCGTGCCGCGGCTGGAGGCCCTGTACGCGTTGCTGCGGATGCTCGAGCAGAAGGGCGTGCGCTAGGGCGGCGTGCCGTCACCGCGGCCGAGCGGTCTTTGCATGATGACCGTGTCGACCCAGCGGCCGAATTTGAAACCGACGGAGCGCAGCGTCCCGGCGCGCAAGAAACCCAGGCTCGCATGCAGGCCGATCGATGCGACCTGCGCGCTGTCCCCGATCACCGCGATCAGCTGACGGTAGCCGAGCTGCTCGCAGCGAGCGATCAGCTCGGTGAGGATCGTCTTGCCGATTCCCTTGCGATGCTGTCCCTCCCGAACGTAGACCGAATCCTCGAGCGCGTAGCGGTATGCCGAGCGGCTGCGGTACAGCGAGCAATAGCCGTAGCCGAGCACTTCGCCCGCTTCCTCGGCGACGAGGTATGGAAAGCCACCGGCGACGATGCGGTCATATCGGCTGCGCATCTCCTGCACCGAGGGAGGCTCTTCCTCGAAGGAAGCAAGTCCGTGCAGCACATGGTGCGCGTAGATCGACTGGATGGCGGCGAAGTCCGCCGCCGAAGCAGGCCGCACGATCATGGATCGATTATAGTGGCGCCATGCGGTTCGGCTCCTTGATGCTCGTGCTGGCGCTCGCTCTGGCCGCATGCTCGAAGGTCAACGAGGAGAATTTCCTCAAGGTGCGGGACGGCATGAGCGAGCCGGAAGTGCACGCGCTCCTCGGCAGCCCGACCGAATCCTCGAGCGTCGGCGTTCTCGGCATCTCCGGCACTTCCTCGCGCTGGGTTACCAAGGAGGCGGTCGTCACCATCCAGTTCGTCAACGGCAAAGCGCGCCTGAAGAGCTTCGAGAAGCCGTCGATCAAGTAGAATTAGCCATGGCACGGATGGTGAAGTGCGTGAAGCTCGGTCGCGAGGCGGAAGGTCTCGATTTCCCGCCGTACCCGGGCGAGCTCGGCAAGCGCCTGTTCGAGAACGTGTCCAAGGAAGCCTGGAAGCAGTGGCTCGAGCACCAGAAGATGCTGGTGAACGAGAACCGGCTCAATCTCGCCGACAAGAAAGCGCGCGACTACCTCGCGCAGCAGATGGAACGCCATTTCTTCGGCGCGGGCGCCGACGTCGCCTCGGGCTACGTCCCGCCGCAGCAAAAATAGTCTCCGGCGCGGGCGACCGGAGCCCGCCCGACCGCATGGACCGCGATTCTCCGCAACCGACCGAAATCAAGCTGCATCAGAAGTCGCGCGTGCTCGAAATCTCGTTCGCCGACGGCAAGTCCTATCGCCTGCCGTTCGAGTTCCTGCGAGTCCATTCGCCTTCCGCGGAGGTACGCGGCCATGGGCCGGGGCAGGAAGTGCTGCAGACGGGGAAGAAGGAAGTGGACATCACTCGCGTGGAGCCTGTCGGCAGCTACGCCATTCAGCTCTGCTTCTCCGATGGTCACGACACCGGCATCTATTCGTGGGACCTGCTGTACCAGTACGGCGCGCAGCAGGAGACGATGTGGCGCCAGTACCTCGAGCGAATGGAGAAAGCCGGAGCGAGCCGCGAGCCCGGGCCGGAGCCATTCGGCGAGCGGCCGAAAGTGAAATAGCGATGCACGCGGCGCAGCCTTTCCGCGTGGTCCTCATCAATCCCTACGAGCTGGGGCGCCAGCCGTTTGCGCTTGCGGAACCTGCCGCACTGCTCAAGCGCGCCGGCTTCGCAGTGGACTGCCTCGATCTATCGCTGCAGGCGCTCGACCCGGAGATCCTGGCAGAGGCGCGCTTGGTGGCGCTATACGTCGGGATGCATACCGCGACGCGCATCGCGATCGAAGCCATTCCGCGTATTCGGCAGCTCGCCCCGAAGTCTGCTCTCTGCGTGTACGGTCTCTATGCGCCGATGAACGAGGCTTTGCTGCGTTCGCTGGGCGTAGGCACGGTGCTCGGGGGCGAGACCGAGCCGGCGCTCGTGGCGCTCTGTCAGCGACTGCGGGCGAACGGTTCCGGCGTCGCGCAGACCGGACCGGTCATCAGCATGGAGAAGGTTTCGTTCGTGGTGCCGGATCGAAGCGGGCTACCGAGTCTCTCGCGCTACGCGCGGCTCGTCCTTGCCGACGGCTCGGAGCGCGTTGCCGGCTTCGCCGAAGCGAGCCGCGGCTGCAAGCATCTGTGCCGGCACTGCCCGGTGGTCCCGGTGTACGAGGGAAAGTTCCGCGTGGTTCCGCTCGACGTGGTCCTCGGAGATATCCGTCAGCAAGTGGCTGAAGGTGCGACCCACATCTCGTTCGGCGACCCGGATTTCCTCAATGGCCCGACGCACGCGCTGAGGATCGCGCGCGCGCTGCACGACTCGTTCCCCCGGATCACGTTCGATGCGACCATCAAGATCCAGCACATCCTGCAGCATGCGGCCCTCCTCCCCGGGCTGCGGCGTTGTGGGTGTCTGTTCATCACTACCGCGGTCGAGGCCGTGGACGACGAGATCCTTCGGCACCTTGCGAAGAATCACACTGGCGCGGACTTCGCGCAGGCGGTTGCGCTGACGCGCGCCGCCGGAATTGCGCTCGCGCCGACCTTCGTCGCGTTCACGCCATGGACCACGCTCGAAGGCTACATCACGATGCTCGAGCGAATTCTCGAGCTGCAGCTCGTCGAGAGCGTGCCCCCAGTGCAGCTCGCGATCCGCTTGCTCGTTCCGGAGGGCTCACGACTTTTCGAATTGCCGGGATTCGCGGAGAGGCTGCTGCCGTTTGATGCCAAGCTCCTCGGTTACCCGTGGCGCCATGCGGATCCGCGGGTCGATCGGCTGCAGCAGGAAGTCCAGCGGCTGGTGTCGCAGGCAGACGACGAACGACCTGCGCGCCGGGATACATTTGCGGCGATCTGGCGGATGGCGCACGAGGCCGCGGGCTGGCCCGCGCCGCACCTCGCGACGAATTCGGGCGAGCCCATACCGCGGCTGTCAGAGCCGTGGTACTGCTGTGCAGAACCTACCGAGCAACAGCTGCAAGCCTTGTAAGGCCAGGCAGCACTGCAGCCTTACCGTCGAATCAGTCCTTCTTCGCAGGAGTGACGTTGATGACGGTGTCACCCGATTTTCCTGGCGCGCCCTGCGGCCCCGGAGGGCCGGCCGGACCCGGGGCCGGTACGACCACGGTCTGCTTTTCTTTCACCGTTTCCTTGGGTTGGACGACGGTGGTCGAGCTCGTTCTCGATTCGCACGCGCTCAGTCCAAAGCCGAGGAGCAGCGCCGCTGCACATAGCATCACAGGTTTCATGACTCTTCCCTTGGATGATTTGAAGTCGACTGCACCGCTGGTAGAAGCACAAACGATGCCAAGACAACGGGCTGCGCCGACACCACCCGCGGGCTGTATCATGCGCACCCAACGTCAGGCCACGATTCGTTAGTTCGAACGACCCATGAAACGCGTGCTGCTGCTGCTGCTGCCGACGACAGGCTACCGCAACGATGATTTCCTCGCTGCGGCGCGAGCGCTCGACGTGGAAATCATCCCGGCGGCAAACTACTGTCACCAGCTCGCTCCGGCGTGGGGATTTCCCCCGATCATGGCCCTGCAGTTCGATCGGCCCGAGCAGGCGCTGGATACGGCGCTGCGCGAGCTCGGACGCAAGCCGGATGCCGTCCTCGCCGTGGACGATTCCGGCGTTGAGCTGGCGGCGCTGCTCGCGGAGCGCCTCGGGCTGCGCGGAAATCCTCCGGGGGCTGTGCGCCGCACGCGCGACAAGCTCTCCTTCCGGCGGTTGCTCGTCGAGCAGGGCTTTCTCTGCCCAAGGTTCCGCCACTTGCCGAGCGGCAGGGACCCGCGCCAGCTCGGCGATCTGCGCTTCCCGTGCGTGGTCAAGGCGCGCCGCTTGTCCGCGAGTCGCGGCGTCATCCGCGCGAACGATCCGGACGAGCTGCTGCGCGCGGTGAACTGGGTGCGCGCGATCCAGGCCAGCGCGGACCGCGACGCGGAGGATCTGGGCATCGTCATCGAGGACTTCATCCCGGGGCGGGAGTACGCACTCGAAGGCGCGCTGCAAAACGGCGAGCTCGTCACGCTTGCGCTCTTCGACAAGCCCGATCCGCTCGATGGCCCGTACTTCGAGGAAACGATCTACGTCACGCCCTCGCGGCTCCCGGCGGCTGTCCAGCAGCGGATCCACGACGTGGTTGCGCGCGCGTGCCGGCTCGCGGGGTTGATCACCGGACCGGTGCACGCGGAAATGCGCGTGAACGACGCAGGAATCTGGATCCTGGAAATCGCGGCACGCTCGATTGGCGGTCTTTGCGGGCACGTGCTCACGCATTCGCTGGGAATGAGCGTCGAGGAGCTGATCCTGCGCCAGGCGCTCGGACAACCACTCGGCGCCGTACGCGAAGCCGGTGCTTCCGCAGTGATGATGATCCCGATCCCGCGGCGCGGGATCTACCACGGGCTCGAAGGCCTCGAAGCGGCTCAGTCGGTCCAGGGAATCACGGACATCACGATCACGGCGCAAGCGGGTCAGGTCATCGCGCCGCCGCCCGAGGGGGCGAGCTACCTGGGATTCATGTTCGCTCGCGCGGAGACTCCGCAGGCAGCGGAAGCGGCGCTGCGCAGCGCACATCGCCGCCTGCATTTCGAGATCCGTCCCGAGTATCCGGCGGTCAAGTCGCCCGCCGCAGCGCGGCTCTGACCGCCTAGACCGCGCCGATCCCGCGGCGCTCCCGCATCGCGCGACCGATGCGGGCGAGCTCGTCGTCGCTCAGCAGTCGCGCCGCCATCGGCAGCAGCTCCTTCTCTTCCCGCTCGATGTGGCGCTCGTACCGGCCGATCAGCGCTTCCACGTCGTCCGACGGCAGGCGCGCGGACGTGCCCGCGGCGATTCTCTCGAGCGCGGCGCGCACGCGCTGCCAGTCCGCATCGAGCGCGCGATGGTCGGCCTTGAGCGCATCGGTAAGATCGCGCAGGCAGACCGCGTCCGATCCGGCCATCGATTCGAGGAGCGCGGGAAAGAGATCTTCTTCCTCGTCCGCATGGTGCTGCAGCGCCGAAGAGTCGAAATAGCGCATCACGTTCGCCGCCGCGGTGCGCGCGTCTTCGTTCGCACCGTGCGCCGCCAGATGCGGCACCAGGCGCCTCAGCGTGGCGCACTGCCGTTCGATCCGGGCGTGGCAGGCCGACAGCGTTTCGAGCGGCGCCTCGCCGCCTGCGGGCGTATTCACGTTCCGTTCGAGTACCGCGCAGTGCGCAAGTTCAAAAATCGGCAGGCCTCCATGGGATTGTGTTAGATATCCGGCATGACGACGGTGCGCCAGCTTGCCGACCAGGCGTTCTCGCGTGCAGCGGGCGCGTCCCTGATCGAAGGCAACAGCGTCCGGCTGCTGAGGGACGCGCGCGAGAACTATCCGGCCTGGCTCGAAGCGATCGGCTCGGCCACCCGCCACATTCATTTCGAGAACTACATCTTCTACGACGACGAGACGGGCGTAAGGTTCGCCGACGCGCTCATTGGCAAGGCGCAGGCCGGCGTGCGCGTGCGCCTCATCTACGACTGGCTGGGCTGCATCGGCAGCGCTTCGCGCGGCTTCTGGAATCGCCTGCGCTCGGGCGGCGTCGAGGTGCGCTGCTACAACCCGCCGCGTCTCGAGTCGCCGCTGGCGTGGCTCTCGCGCGACCATCGCAAGATGCTCGCGGTCGACGGAGTGGTGGGATTCATCACCGGCCTGTGCATCGGTCGAAGGTGGGAGGGAATCCCGGAAAAGAACATCGAGCCCTGGCGCGACACCGGCATCGAGGTGCGTGGACCGGCGGTCGCGGAGATCGAGGCCTCGTTCGCGCAGATCTGGGCGTTGACCGGCAACGCCCTTCCGACGGAGGATCCGATCGACAAGATAGCGTCCGGCGGAAATGTCGCCTTGCGCATCGTGGCAACCGCGCCGGCGACGGCGGGACTGTTCCGGCTCGACCAGCTCGTCGCCGCGCTCGCGAGACATCGGCTGTGGCTCACCGACGCCTACTACGCGGGAACGCCGGCGTTCGTCGAAGGGCTGCGAGCCGCAGCGAAGGACGGAGTCGACGTGCGTCTGCTGATGCCCAGCGCAAGCGACGTTCTGCTCGTCCAGCCGCTGTCACGGACCGGTTACCGCCCGCTGCTCGAAGCGGGCGTGCGGGTGTTCGAGTGGAACGGGACCATGCTGCACGCGAAAACCGCGGTCGCAGACGGGCGCTGGGCGCGCGTCGGCTCGACCAACCTCAATATCGCGAGCTGGTTCGGCAACTGCGAGCTGGACGCCGTGATCGAGGACAAGCTGTTTGCGCAGCAGATGGAGCAGATGTACCTCGAGGATCTTGCAAACGCAACCGAGGTTGTGCTCGACGAAAGGAGCAAGCCGCGCGCGCCGGGCCGGCCGCCCCATCGCCGTGTGCGTTCGATCCGGGGCGGCGGCAGCGCGGGCCGCGCTGCGGCGGGAGCCGTGCGCATCGGCAACGCGATCGGCGCGGTATTCACGAACCGCCGTTCACTCGGCCCGATCGAAGCGCGCATCGCGTTGACGACCGGAGTGCTGCTGTGCGCACTGGCGATCGTGTTCGCGCTTTTTCCGCAGGTGCTCGCCTATCCGCTGGTCGTGGTTGCGGCCTGGAGCGGCATCGCGCTCGTCTATCGCGGGTACCGGTTGCATCGGGCGCGAACAAAAGAGGTCGCGGCGTCGGTTCAGCCCGCCTCGAAGACCTGACCTGCTGGTATCCTCGCGCGGACGCGCTCACAAGTCAGCGACACAGGAGACTCGAATGCCCAAAGGCCAGCAGCGAAGCAATCGTGAACCCAAGAAACCGAAACAGCCGAAAAAGGTTCCGGCGCCACCGTCATCGTCTATGGTACCGACCAGAACGATCCACCCCGTCCGCGGCAAGAGCACATAACCAAAGAAAAAGGGCAGGGATCACTCCCTGCCCTTTGCATTACTGACGACTGCGAGTTACTTTTTCGGCGGAGTCGCCGGTGTTGCCGGGGTCGCCGGTGTCTTCGGGGTTTCCGCGGTGGCCTTGCTCGCGGGAGTGGCCGGAGTCGCGGGGGTTGCCGGAGTAGCCTTCGCCGGGGCCTTGGAGTCCTTCATGGCGTCGTGCTCGGCCTTTTTCTTGGCTCGCGCATCCGCGCGCGCCTTGGCCTTCGCTTCCCGGTCGGCCTTGGCTTTCGCCTTGGCTTCGGCGCGTGCCGCGGCTTTCGCTTCCCGGTCGGCCTTGGCCTTCGCCTTGGCGTCGACTTTGGCGGGAGCGGCGGAAGTTGCGGGAGTTGCAGGCGTCGCCGGAGTCGCCTTCATCGGGTCGGCGGACTTCGACGGCGGGGTTGCCGGCGTCGCCGGCGTCGCCTTTTGCGCTTGCGCCAGCGCGGCGGTCGAAGCGACCGCAAACATGCCGGCAATAATGACGTTCAATACTTTGTTCATTTAGGAGCTCCGTTACCTGAGTGTGGTGGGGAAAGAGTCTGGCTGCACATCGCTTAACGTCTGTGCCGGCAAGAGGTTGACTGCAATTGAATCAATCGTTTAGGGCGCGGCCGACTCGCCTTGGGAGCGCGGATCCTGCGTTTGCCAGGACAATTTCGCGGACCGTCTAGGGAGCGCTGCCTGAGAACGTGTCGCAGTCCTTCGCGCGGCCCGAGTCCATGCCGCGCTTGAACCATCGCACGCGCTGCTCCGATGTGCCGTGGGTGAACGACTCGGGCACGACGCGTCCCTGGGTCTGCTTCTGCAGGCGGTCATCGCCGATCGCCGACGCGGCGTTGAGCGCTTCGGCGATGTCGCCGGAATCCAGCTGCTTCATGGTACCCGCGTGGTGTCCCCACACGCCCGCGTAGCAGTCGGCCTGCAACTCCATGCGCACGGACATCTGATTGATTTCGGCTTTGGAGCCGCGCCCGCGCGCCGCTTCCATCTTCTGGAAGGCGCCGGCGAGATTCTGCACGTGGTGGCCCACCTCGTGGGCGATCACGTAGGCTTGGGCGAAATCGCCCGGGGCGTGGAAGCGCGCTTGAAGGTCGCGGAAGAATGCGAG
>DASYPC010000022.1:0-3892 GCA_036007105.1 Burkholderiales bacterium
AAGAACATGACGTTCACGCCCGAGCGCGACTTTGTCGGCATCACAAACTGCGCGACCGGCCCGCAGGTGCTCGTCGTTCCCGCAAATTCGCGCTTCAAGACGGCGAAGGAGCTGATCGCCGAAGCGAAAGCCAACCCGGGCAAGCTGAACTACGGCCACGCCGGGATCGGCTCGCAGACGCATCTCGCCGCGGAGAATTTCCTCTACGCGGCGGGACTCGACGTGCGCAACGTTCCCTATAAGGGCGAAGGGCCGGCGATCACCGACATCGTCGGCGGGCAGCTCGATTTCGGCGTCGTGAATCTGGCCGCGTCGATGAGCTTCATCAGCAGCGGCAAGCTGCGTGCGCTCGGCGTCACGAGCCGCGACCGCATGGCGCAGCTTCCCGACACGCCGACGATCGGCGAGACTGTGACCGGATTCGAAAACGCGGGCTGGTTCGGCTTCGTCGCGCCGCGCGGCACGCCGAAGGAAGTCATCGACAAGGTGTACCGCGATACCGCGAAGGTGCTGCAGACGACTGAGTTGAAGGCACGCCTGTACGCGCAAGGCATGTCCCCGGTCGGCGACACGCCCGCGGCGTTCGAGAAATACATGGCAGCGGAGCGCGCGCGCTGGGCAAAGATCGTTGCTGCGCGCAAGATCGTGGTGCAGTGACACCGTGAAGATCGAGCCGCTCGGCATCGAGGAAGCCGCGAAGGAACTCTACATCCGCGCGCTGAAGCTGCTGCCGCCGGATATCAAGAGCGGATTCGATGCGCTGGCGAAGCGCGAATCCGACGCTGGCGCGCAGCGGGTGCTCGGCACGATGATCGCCAACATCCGCATAGCCGAAGACACCGACAACCTGCTCTGCCAGGATACCGGCATCCCGATCTACAACGTGCGGATCGGGCGCAACGTGGAAGTGGACGGTTTTGCGCTCAAGGCGGCCATCCGCAAGGGGTGCGAGCGCGCGACGCGCGAATATCCGCTGCGATCATCGGTCGTGCACCCGGTCACGCGCAAGAACGAGCAGACCGGCTGCGGCCGTAACGTGCCCGTGATTCACATCGACTTCAGCGCGGCCACGGAAACGCTCGAGATCGAGATGATCCCGAAAGGGTCCGGGTCGGAAAACAATTCCTGGCTGCGCATGGCGATCCCCGCCGAAGGCGTGAACGCGATCAAGACGTTCGTCGTCGATTGCGTGCTCGAGGCGGGCGGCAAGACATGCCCGCCGACGATCGTCGGCGTAGGCGTAGGCGGCAGCGCGGACCTCTGCGTGCACCTCGCGAAGGTGGCCGCAACGCGCCCGCTCGGCTCGGCCTGCGAGGATCCCGAGGGCGCCAGGCTCGAGCGCGAACTCGGCGAGGCCGTCAACTCGCTCGGCGTCGGCCCGCAGGGCCTCGGCGGCGATTCGACCGCGTTCGCGGTGCACGTCGAGACCGCGGCGACGCATATCACGATGAACCCGGTCGCCGTGAACATGCAGTGCCATTCGGCGCGCCGCGCGCGGGCGACGTTTACCCCGAAAGGGGTCGAATATGGCTACTAGGTGCGCGATCGCAGCGCTCGCATTCTGCGCCGTGTCGAGCGTGCAGGCCGCGGACGTTGCGGGAGTGAAACTGGACGACCGGGCCAAGGTCGGTGCCGCCGAGCTGGTATTGAACGGCGCCGGGCTGCGCAAGCGCGCGTTCTTCCAAGTCTATGCGATGGGACTGTACCTCCCGGAGAAGAAACCGGTTGCGGCGGACGCGATCGGCGCGCCGGGAGCGAAGCGCGTCGCGATCCACATGCTGCGCGACGTGGACGCTGCCACGTTCACAGAGGCGCTCGTCGACGGAATGCGTCCCAACCACGACGCTGCGGCCATGAAGGCGCTCGAACCGCGCATCGCCGAGCTCTCGGCGATCATGGGCGAGCTGCAGGAAGCGAAGAAGGGGATGGCGATCCTCCTCGACTGGCAGCCGGGCGCCGGCACGATCATCAGCGTCGACGGCAAGACGCGCGGCAAGCCGATCCCGGGAGAGGATTTCTACCGCGCGCTGCTGCGCATCTGGCTCGGCGAGCGCCCGGTGCAGGACGATCTGAAGAAAGCGCTGCTCGCCGGCTGATGGCGCACTACGATTTCTCGCCGCCGCTGAGCGAAGCGCAGGTGCGCAGCCTGCGGGTGAACGACACCGTGACGCTCCAGGGAACGCTCTTCGGCATCCGCGACGGCACGCAGATCCACCTTTTCGATCGCGGCCGCACGACGCGCTTCGATCTGCGCGGCCACGCCGTGATCCACACCGCGCCCAACGTGAGAGTCGTCGAGAAGAGCGCGCAGCATCCCGCCGGCTACGCGCCGATCTGCGTCGGCACGACGACGAGCGATCGCATGGAGCGCTTTACGCGGCCGCTGATGCAGCAGCACGGCGTACGCCTGATCATCGGCAAGGGCGGTCTGCGCGACGACTCGCTCGCTGCGTTTGCGGAGCTCGGCGGCGCATATCTCGCGATCATCGGCGGCACGGCCGCGCTGGAAACCATGTGGATCGAGGCCATCGAAGACGTCGACCTCGACGACCTCAACCCGGAATCGCTGTGGAAATTCCGCGTGCGCGGGTTCGGCCCGCTGCTCGTCGCGATGGACAGCCACGGCGCAAGTCTGTACGCCGACGTGAAAAACGCAGCGCAGGCGCGCCGCGCGGCAGCGCTTCGCAAGCTGGGCGTGGTTTAGAATCGAGTTCGAGGAGGAGTGCAAATCATGAGGCGAATCGCAGGCATTGCCGTGCTGTGCGCGGGGGCGCTTTCCTTCCCCGCGCAGGCGCAGAACATCTCGATCGCAACCGGCGGCACGGGCGGCGTGTATTACCCGCTCGGCGGCGGGTTTGCCGCGGTGCTGTCGAAAAAGGTGCCCGGCATGCAGGCGACCGCCGAGGTCACCGGCGGCTCGGTTGCCAACATGCAGTTGATCGGCACCGGCAAGCCCTACATCGCGCTCACGCAGGCCGATGCGGCGATCGATGCGCTCAAGGGGCAGGACAAATTCGCCGGCAAGCCGATTCCCGTGCGCGCGCTCGCGGTGCTCTACCCGAACCGCATGCACGTGGTGTCGATCGAGGGCACCGGGATCACGAAGATGGCGGATATGAAAGGCAAGCGCGTGTCCACCGGATCGGGGGGCAGCGCGACCGAAGTGTTCGCGTTCCGCGTCATCGAAGCCGCGGGCCTGGACAAGGACAAGGACATGAAACGCGAGCGGCTCGGCGTCGCCGAGTCCGTGAATGCGCTCAAGGACCGCAAGATCGACGCCTTTTTCTGGGTCGGCGGCCTGCCGACCGCGGCGGTGACCGATCTGGCCAATTCGCCCGGCGTGAAGATCAAGATGATCGACATCGCCCACCTGGTGCCGGTGATGGCCAAGAAGCACGGCAACATCTACATCAAGGACGTGATTCCGCAGCGGACCTACAAGGGGATGGAAGCCGACAACCAGGCGGCCACGGTGACGAACCTGATGGCCGTGCACCAGAACATGGACGAGAAGACGGCCTACGCGATCACGAAAGCGCTGTTCGAGAACGTCGTCGACCTGGTCCGGGTGCACGCCGAAGCGGTGAACATCAAGCTCGAGAACCAGAAGACCGAGGCTTCGTCGATTCCGTGGCATCCGGGCGCGATCAAGTACCTCGCGGAGCAGGGCATCAAAATCAAGTGAAGCCCGCAGGCACCCGAGCCCCGTCCAGCCCGCTGGCGGGGCTTTTCTGTGTGGCAAGCCGAGGAGCGAAGACGTCGCGCTGCTGCACAAGCCCGCGCCCGAAATCAGCGCGGAGGCGCTGCAGCGCGCCGAGGAAATGATCGAGAAAGAAGAGGGCGTCACCAACAAGCTCTCGGGCCGGATGGCCGCCTTCGTCACCGCGGTCGC
>DASYPC010000023.1:0-2384 GCA_036007105.1 Burkholderiales bacterium
CGCGCCCCTGCTGCAGAGCAGCCGGCGGCGATTGCGGCGCACGCGGCAGTGCGAGCACAGAGACGTCCGGCAAGGCGAGTTGTCGGGCAAGCTCCTTGGCGAGCGGCATCGCCCAACCTGCGCCGTCGGTAGCCGCCAGCACATCGACCTCTGACGCCGCGAGCGTCGTGCCGATCAGGAAACGCAGGTGCACGCTTTGCTGGCCCGGCTGCACCGCAATCGGGGCCGGTGGCAGATCGCGCTCCACGCTCTCGCGTCTTCCTACCAGCCTTTGCCATGCCAAAAGTTCGCTCCATCGAGGGATGTCGACAGCGTCGGCCGCGACCAGGGCATCGGCAAGTCCGAATGACTCGTTGCCTGCGAGCGCGCGATGCTCGAGCAGAATCGCGGCCAGACGCGACGTATCGGACAGGACGCCTGCGATGCTCGGCACGGGGACGGGAATATCCACGGTGGATTGAGTCCCCGCGATGACGACGACGGGCACGGCAAACAGCGTCGCTGCCACTCCGCCCGCCGCACTGCGTCGCGATGCCAGGCCCCAGGCGTCGATGAGGCGCCGCCACAGCTGACGCGCGATCGCGACCGAAGGCGCCGCAGCGATAAGTGCGGCGAGAAGCAATGCGTCGCCGGATTCGAGCCGCTCCGCCAGTGCCGTCGTCAGAGTGCGATCGATCGCGTCGGCGCGCGCAGCACTGGTCGCCGCGAGGCTCGCTTCGGCGAGCTCGATCAACGGCGCGTGCGATGGCTCCGCAGGCTCGGAAAAGGTACGCGGATCGGCAATGTCGATGGGCACGCGGCCATTTTCTCATGCGACCGGTCGCGTTGTGGAACCAGATTGATGCGCCGATCTTCTCGCGTAAGATAGACGAGCCTAACCCGCCATCCGGAGGCAAGCATGTACCGCAACATCCTCGTTCCCACCGACGGCTCCAGGTTGTCGCTGAAGGCGGCAGCGCACGCGATCGGTCTGGCCAAGGCCACAGGCGCACGGCTGACCGGATTTCACGCCTCGCCCGACTACCCGCTACCCGTGTACGCCGACGGCGTGGTCTTCGAGCCGCTATCGCGCAAGGAATACGCGGCCCAGTGCAAGAAGGAGGCCGACCGCATTCTGAACGCCGTTGCCGTCAAGGCTCAAGCCGCCGGCGTCTCGTTCACAGGAATCTCGGCGATCTCCTCTTCACCATGGGAAGCCATCCTCGCCGCGGCGCGGAAGCAGAAATGCGACGCGATCGTCATGGCCTCGCACGGCCGACGCGGTGTGGTGGCACTGGTGCTCGGTAGCGAGACCCAGAAGGTGCTGACGCATTCGAAGCTGCCGGTGCTCGTCGTGCGCTGAGCGTCACCCCCAAGTCCGGGGCTCAACCCCGGCGGCGCAGCGCTAGCTACCGCCCGGTCCGCGTGACTTTGCTATGCTTGCCTTCGCGCGCCGGGGAGCGCGCATTCTGAGGGCACGTGATGCGGCTGAAGCATCAGCTGTTCGGCCCCGGTCACAGTAACGGGATGAGCGCGAGGTTCGAAGCGCCGCTCTTGTTCGGCTTCGGCACCGATGGCCAGGGCGCGCTGCCATGGCTCGCGCAGAATTTATCCGCGATCTTCACGATACTGCTCTCGGCGGTGCTGCTCGCGGCGCTCGCCGCTTTGCTATACGCGATCGTGCGCGAGCTCCGCCGCAACACTGTGTTCCTCGACCCGATCGATGTGCCGCGTTCGCTCTTCGTGCGCGGCTATTCGCCCGCGGTCGTCGCGGAGCGACTGCTCGACGCACTGCTCACCATGCAACGCAAGGCGCCGACGCTCAAGGAGCTGCGCGGAGTCGATGCTAGCGCGGCGTTGGTCGATCTGCAGGTACCGGGTCGTTTTTCGCTGCAGGCGATCGTCCGCTACGTCCACCGGCTGCTACGCATCCCGGAAGCGCACATCGGCGGGGAGATCACGCGCGAGGGCGACAGCTACGAGCTTACGCTGCGCAGCCGCGACCAGCGCAACGTGACCATCGTCGGCGTGCACCGCAGCGCGGATCTCGGGAGCCTGTTTGCCGCGGGAGCCGAAGACGTTTTGCGCATGGTCGATCCGTGGATTCTCGCGCATCACTATTTTGCGCAGGAAACTACGGACCAGCCGCCGGAGTTCACACGGACGCTGGCGACTTTGGAGTACATGTTGCAGCATGCCCCGGCGACCGAGCGGCCCTGGGCGCTCAACATGAAGGGCATCTGCCTGATGCAGCAGCGCCAGCTCCCGCAGGCGATCGATTGGTTCCGCGACGCCGTGGCTGCAGGGCCGCGGCTTCCGTTCATTCATCAGAATTGGGCCAACGCGCTCGATCTGATGGGACGATTCGACGAGGCCCGTGCGCACCGTGTGCGCGCCCTCGAGAT
>DASYPC010000024.1:0-6512 GCA_036007105.1 Burkholderiales bacterium
CCCAGAATAGTGCGTCCCGGATCTGCTGCAGCTCCGCGCGCTGCGCGCCTTGCGGCGAGCGCGTCTCCGCGAGCAGCCGCTTTGCGAACCCCGGATCCTGCGCGAGCGCGATCACTTCGCGTCCCGCCTGCGACACCCCGAGAATGGCGAGCACAGGGAGCAGCACGAAGAAGGTCAGCAGCAGCGGAAAGGCGCGCGGATACCACGGCCTGAATCGCAGCCAGAAATGAATTCCGATGCAGCCATGCGCCCATGCGATGCAAAAGAGCGCAGACTGGCGCGCACCCGCCCAATAATCCTGCACGAAGTAGCTCAGGATCGTCCGTGCATAGAGGTCTTGCGTCCCGTACATCGCGTTCGCGAGCCGCGTGCCGGCGAAGTGATACGCGAGTAGGGGCGGCACCGCGAGGCCGAACAGAATCTGCGTAGCTTCCCACGCCGGCATGCGCAGCGTGCGGCGCCGGTAGATGAGCCACAGCCCGAGGAACCAGTGCACGAGCAGCGCGCCGAACAGTGCCGTCTCGCCGAGCGGGTTCCGCCACAGCGCAAGGAACCACAGCCTGCCTTGCTCCATTGCGGCGAGCGAGACGAGACCGAGCGCGTGATTGCTGAAATGGGTGACTAGATAGGCGAGCAGAATGAATCCGCACCACAGCCGTACTGGGCGGACCCATGCCTTCTGCAACCGGGCGCTCGTCATGGCGAAAAGGGAAACAGCTCGGACGGCGGGATCGAGTCCGTCAGGTCGACGAGCCCGTGCGCCCCGACGCCGAGCAGGCGCACCGGGCGGCGGCCTGCTTCGGTGCGATCGAGCAGCGCCAGCGCGCGCACGACGATCTCGTGCTCGTCGCAGGTCGGCACCTCCGCCGTGTGGTTGCGCGTGACCGTAGTGAAGTCTGCATAGCGCACCTTGATCGTCACGGTGCGCGCGCGCAGGTTCTTGCGAATCAGCATTGCCGCGGTCTCGCGGGCGAAGCGCTCGATCTCGCGGCGGATCTCGGCCGGATCGTCGAGATCCTCCGCATAGGTGGTCTCGCAGGACCGCGACTTCCACGGCCGGTCGGGCACCACGCGGCGCGGATCGTCGCCGTACGAGAGGCGCGCGATCCATCCAGCCAGGCTGCCGACCGCGCGGCGCAACTGTTCTTCATCCGCCGTGCGCACATCGACGAGGCGCTCGACGCCGACTGCACGCAATTTTTTCGCGGTGACCGGCCCGACGCCCCACAACGCTTCGACCGGGAGCTGCTGGAGGAATTTCTCGACGCGCTCCGGCGCGATCACCGTGAGGCCGTCCGGCTTCTTCCATCCCGAGGCGATCTTGGCGAGGAACTTGTTCGGCGCGACGCCCGCAGAGGCGGTAAGGCCGGTGTCCTCGCGGATGCGCGCCTTCAGCGTCCTCGCGACCGTCGTCGCGAGCGGCTCGCGCCAGTGGTTCTCGGTGACGTCCAGGTAGGCTTCATCGAGCGAAAGCGGCTCGACGAGCGGCGTGCACGAGCGCAGGATCGTCATCACCTGCTGCGACACGGTGCGGTACTTCGAAAAATCCGGCGAAACGACGACCAGCGAAGGGCACAGGCGCAGCGCGCGCGACATCGGCATCGCCGAGCGCACACCGAATTCGCGCGCCTCGTAGCTTGATGCGGCGACTACGCCGCGCGATTCCGGCGAGCCGCCGACCGCGACCGGCTTGCCTCGCAGGCGTGGATCGTCGCGCTGCTCGACCGACGCGTAGAACGCGTCCATGTCGATGTGGATGATGCGGCGCGGTGCGCCGGGGGAGAGCGTGTCGGCCGCGTCCCCGCCGGTCATCTACCTGAGGCGCGAGGTGAGATTCCTCAGCCGCTCGGCGAGCTTGGTGAGCAGCGACGCGGCGAATTCCGGGCTGGATTCGACCAGCTGGTGGAAGGCCGCACGATTGACCGGCTGCAACGAGCAGTCGGTTTCGGCGCTGACGCTCGCCAGGCGAGGCGACTGCTCCACCAGCGCGAGCTCGCCGAACACCCCGCCCGGCCCGAGACGCTCGACGACCTTGCCGCCGATGAATACCGCGACCGTCCCTTCGAGCACGACGTACATGCGGGTCCCCGCCTGGCCTTCCTGGACGATCGGCTTGCGGCGGTCGAAGTACACGGGCGGATCATCCGAGAGCTTCGCCACCAGCTCGGCGAGACGCTTCGGGTCGAACGCCGCAGACTGCTCGAGCGCATCGCTGCCCTGCAGCGCGTTCGCCACGCGCAGGCGGCCGATCGTCTCGCGCAATCGCCCGATCATGATGCTCATGAGCATCAGCGCGAACGCCGGTTGTTTGGCCAGCCCGGCGCGGAACTGCTTGTCGTCGAGCGCGATGACGGTGCACGGGTGATTCGCGACCGCGGTCGCGGTGCGAGGCAGCTGCGTGATCGCGGTCATCTCGCCGAAGATCTGCCCCGCGCTCACGGTCTCGATCGTTTCGTGGCCGACGATCAGGCCGACTTCGCCTTCGACGAGCAGGTACATCTTGTCGCGCTGGAAGAAGATCCGGCTGCCCTTTTCGTTCTCGGTGAAAAACCGGGTGCCGGCGGCGACGCTTTCGCGCTTGCCTGCGGATTCGAAGAACGCGAGCGCGACCGATGGATCGTAGAGCGGGCTGCGGAAGGGCATGCCCGTATTATCTACGAAGGCGGACAGGGCATGAAAAAGGGGCCTCCCAGGATCGGGGAGGCCCCGCGTGATCCGCCGGATCGCGCCGGCGTGCGCTCGCCTACCCTTTCAGGCAGGTGCTCATGAACTTCTTGCGCTCATCGCCGGCGAGTTTCTTGTCGCCCGCCTGCTTGTTGCAGTCCTTCATCTTGTCCTGTTGCGCCTTCTGCTTTGCGGACGGGCCGTCGTCCTCGCCCTTCAGGCACTTGCTCATGAACTTCTTGCGGTCGTCGCCCTTCTTGTCGCTGGCCTTCTCGTTGCACGCCTTCATGCGCTCCTGCTGCTTCTTCTGCGCCTCGCTCGGCTCCTTCTTGGCGTCCTTCTTTTCCGTGGCCTTCTTGTCTTCCTTCTTCTCAGTGGCCTTCTTGTCGTCGGCTTTCGGCTGGGCCAGCGCCACCGGCGGCGCGGCAAGCATCAGGCAACACAGTGCTGCGATCAGCGGTTTCATCCTGGGCTCCTCTCCTCAACTGGTTGATTTTGCGTAGCGTGACCTCGACGGGCCTCCCACGTCGGCCAGACCCGACAGGCGGTTAACGCTTCGAACGATCAACCGGCTGACACGCCCCGAAGGTTATCGCCGCGAGTACCTGCCCTTGCCGAACCCGCGGTCCGTTCCGCATTCGAGCTGCAGATATAGGCGGGTGGTTCTCAGGATCCTGTCCAGGCTGAACTGAAAGTCCGGCGTGAGGGGCGGCGACGCATCGATCTCGCGCACCGCAAAGGGCCAGCGGGCGGCGCCGGCCCTGCGGTCGAAGGCGTGGTGGCGTCCCGCGCGCATGCCTAGGCCGCCCTCCTGGGCGCGGGATGCGCGGCGCGGGGAACCGCAGCCGATGCCTTGGCGGTTGCGACCGCGTTGTCCGTGACGGCCGAGAGCAGCTGCCCGGCCGCCTCGATCATCTCGGACTGCGCCTTCAGCGCGCTCTCGGAGATCTCGCGCGAAGCTTCGAACGAACGCTTCAGGTTGCGCTCGCAGGCCTTGCCCCACAGCGCGATCGCTTCGCGCGCGTCGCCCTCGCCGAGCAGCGCCCTGGTGATCCGGACGCTCTCGTTGAGGAATTGATCGGTGCTATCGGCCTGCAGCACCACGCATTGGCGGTACGCTTCGATGGTCTGATGACCGATCCGGATCGCCGCATTCAGGCTTGCCCGGGTGACTTCCGCACCGAGCTCCATCGAGTTCTGGATTTCTGCTCTTTGCATGTCCGGCCTCCTTCGTTGCGCGTGCCAGCTGGAGGCACGCAATGGCCCGATCCTTCTGCGAGGATCATGCCAAGGAGTCAAATCACTACGGATCAGGCCGTTAGCGCGGATTCCGCACGCAACGCAACGCCACTTCGTCGCCTGAGCGCGACGTAGTGGGCGGCTCGACTACGAACGCGCGGCGACTCTCGCCGGATCGAAAAACGGCATCGGCACCACCGTCGCCGCGCGCGCGCCCGCGGACGTTGCGACTTCGAAGCGCGTGCCTTCTGCCGCATGCTGCGCGGGCACGAACGCATAGCCGATGTTCCGGTCGAGCCGCGGCGAGTGCACGGCGGAGGTGACGTGGCCGAGCGCACGGCCGTCGGCGCGCACCGGCCAGCGAGTCATGTTCAGGTCGAGCGGCGCGCCGCCGATTTCCAGGCCGACGAGGCGCCTTGCCGGACCCTTTTCCTTGATGCGCCGCAGGGCGTCCCTGCCGACGAACTCCTGGGGCTTGTCCAGATCGACCAGTCGCCCCATGCCGACCTCGTACGGATCGTTCTCGATCGTCATGTCGATGCCGTAGTTGAGGATGCCCGCCTCGATGCGCCGGATGTCGGAGGGGCCGGTCGGCGCGAGGCCGAACGGTTTTCCCGCAGCGAGCACGCGATTCCACAGGTCTTCGCCGCGGGACGGGTCGAGCAGGTAGAGCTCGTAGCCGAGCTCGCCCGTCCAGCCGGTGCGGGTCACGATCAGCGGAATGCCGTCGAGGCGCGTCTCGAAGAAGCCGTAGTACCCGAGCCCGGCAATGCATTCACCGAAGAGCGCGTGCGCGACCTGCCGCGATTTCGGGCCCTGCAATTGCAGCGGCGCCACGTCGAGCTCGCGCACGTCGACCCGCAACCCGCTGCGAAGCGCGAGGCCCTTCGCCCACAGCAGCACGTCACTGTCGGCACAGGCGAGCCAGAAGCGATCCTCGGCAAGCCGCAGCAGCACCGGGTCGTTGACGATGCCGCCCGCGTCGTCGACGAGCAGCACGTAGCGGCCTTCGCCGACCTTGCACTTCGAGAGGTCGCGCGGAGTCAGCAGCTCCGCAAAGCGCGCGCCGTCGGGTCCCGAGATCTCGACGTTGCGCTCGACCGACACGTCCCACAGCGTGACGCCTTCCAGCAGCTTGCGGTATTCGTTGACCGGATCGTCGTAGCAGATCGGCAGCAGCATGTGGTTGTACACGGTGTAGCCGCGGCACCCGGCGCGCTGGGTGCACTCGAAATAGGGCGAGCGCTTGAGACGCGCGCCGCGCTGCACGAGCGCGGGATCGAATGCCGTCATGGGTGCCTCCTCGCGAAAGCCGCGAGTATAGAGGCCGGCGTGGGACCGCTGGATTAGCGGTTGTGGTCGACGTCTAATTCGTTGCTGATCGCGCGCACGCCGGCAACGCCCGAGGCGATCCGCTCGGCCCGGATCCGCAGTGCGTCGGAGGGCACTTCGCCGTAGAGCGAGACGAAGCCTTCTTGCGCAGCGACGCCGATCTCCCCGGCGGCTGTGCCGAACGTCGCGTGCAGCGCGCCCCGGACTCTGCCTGCAAGCTCGGTGTCAGGAGTGCGCGCGCTCCCTGCAGCGT
Source organism: Burkholderiales bacterium (assembly GCA_036007105.1). Taxonomy (GTDB): domain Bacteria; phylum Pseudomonadota; class Gammaproteobacteria; order Burkholderiales; family SG8-39; genus 2-02-FULL-66-14. The sequence continues at coordinate 5,489 of DASYPC010000024.1, forward strand.
GGGCGTTGGTGTGGACGACACCGGTCGGCCAGTGCGAGGCAATCGCGCCCGGGCAGAGCACGGATGCTCCGGCGGCGGCCACGAGCAGGAACCCGGGCAACCCTATGCGGATGAACGATTTCACAAAAGATCTCCCATGCAATGCATCGCGTGATGGGACTCCCCTGCAGAACCCGGGTTCCGGCGGATTCGCTATGCGATCCGCGCGGAATAATTGAGAGGCGCGGCGCTATGCGCCCGCGCCGCCGGACCAGTCGAGCAGATTGAGAAACTGCCTGCGCGTCTTCGGGCCGTAGGTCAGGTAGTGCGGCTGCGCATTCTCGCGGTACGCGAGCCGCTCGCGCGCGATCGCGTCGCGTTGCGTATATTTCTTCACTTCCTCTGCGCTCAAAGAATAGACCCTGGCGCCATTGAGGCCGAAGATCTTCGCGCGCAGCGCCGGGGTGATCTCCGGGTAGCCGTGCTTGGCGCGAATCTCCGCGGCGATCTGGAACGTGCGGAACGCCTGGATCTGGTCCTGCGGCGAGCCGTACCAGATCGAGTCGGTGCCCCAGAGCACATTGTTCTCGCCCGCGTACTTGAGCAGCTTGCCGAGCGCGTGCGCGGCGGCCTCGGGATCGCGCATCAGGAATCGCCACGTGCTGCCGAGCTCGGGATAGACGTTCGAATTCGGCTTGATGCCGTTGTCGACGAGCGAGCGGATCAGCGTGTCGATGCCGTCGTTCTTCGCGTCGTGGTTGTAGGGCTGTTCCTTCACGGTCGAGACGAATCCCGAGTGATAAATGAGGAACGCGACGTCGGGGAAGCGCTTGGCGACGACGCCGATGTCGCTGCACTGGCTGTGCTCGTAGGACTGCTTGCCGAAAGGCAGACCCTTGTGGACGCAGATCACTTTCACGCCGAGCGCGCGCGCCTTCTCGATAAAGCGGATGCCGACGTCGTCCGACAGGAAGTACCCTTTGCGCTCCGGGCCGAACTGCGTGTACGTCTTCCATGCGCAGATGCCCCAGCGCTCCTTGAGCTC
>DASYPC010000025.1:0-3626 GCA_036007105.1 Burkholderiales bacterium
CTGGGTGCGCAACCTGATCGGTTTCTACGGTGCGGGGGAACTCGTCGGCATCGCGAGTTTTCAGCACCTAAAACGCGCGCTGGACGCGTTCGTCGCACGTCCCGCCGTCGCTCGCGGTCTGGAGATTCCGCGGCGCGGGGACTAGACCGTACGGATCACCGGAGGACCGAGCGAATGAACGAAAGCGAATTCAAGGCCGCGCTTCTTCAGGAAGGCTTCGACGAGATCGAGGTTCGCACGATTGCGGCGAACGTTCATAACAAGGCGCACGCCCATGCCTTCGACGTCCGTGCGCTGATGCTTGCCGGCGAGCTGACGCTAAGTGCGCAGGGCAAGCAGACCACCTATCGAGCCGGCGAGATCTTCACGCTGGCGGCGAACTGCGAGCATGTCGAGCAATTTGGCCCGCAGGGCGCGACCTACCTCGTCGGCCGCAGGCACGCGCGCGCCTAGGGGCGGACCGCTCCCATCAGCGCCTGCGCATAGGCAGGCGCGGTGGGTTCGTGCATGAAGTACGCGTAGATCTCGCGCCAGCCAGTGGCGGCGAGCCGCTCGGCCCAAACTCGCAGCGCGTCATCCGAATAATCCTCGAGGCGCAGCCGCACATAGCCCCACGGGGCCGTTTCCACCAGCGGCGGCGGTGCGTTGTCCTCGCGCTCGGACAAGCAGAGCGCGGCTCCTGCCCCTTTCAGAGCGGCATAGACATCGTCGTCAAACCAGCTTTCGTTGCGGAACTCGAACGCGGCCCGGTGCCCTTTGGGCAGCAACGCCAGGAACTCGGCCAGGCGCGGCAGATCCTTCTTGAAGAACGGCGGCAACTGAAACAGCACCGGACCGCGCTTGTCGCCGAGCGCGGCGAGATTCGTGTAGAGATAGCGGAGCGGGTCCGCCGCAGTCTCGGCCCTGAGGCGCGACATGTGCGTGATGCGGCGCGACGCCTTGATGGCGAAGCGAAAGCCGTCCGGAGCGGTGGCTGCCCAGTTCTCGAGGACGCTCGTCTTCGGCATCCGGTAGAACGTGTTGTTGATCTCGACCGTCGGCAGGCGCGCCGCGTAATACGCGAGCATTGCGTCCGGCTTGATGTCTTCCGGATAGAAGCTGCCCTTCCATTCCTTGAAGGAATAGCCGCTCGCACCGGCGAGAAGCCTTGGCACCTTCATGAGCCGGCGGCGACATGGTGCACGCGTGACGCGAGCTCGTTGAGAGGCTCGCAGCCGCTCGCCGTCACGAGCACGCCGGTGCCGATGTTCACGCGATGCGTGTTCAGGCAGGCGTTGGGCTCGAGCTCCAGGCCCATGCCCGCCTGCAGCACGAGTTCTCCGCGCCGGATTCCGGGCTTCGCCTGGCTCTCCACCCTGCCTTCGCTTGTGCCTTCCAGTTGCGCGCGGTTCACGCTCGTGAAGCCCGTGGCGCCAAAGCTCAGCGTATGCGCGAGCGGCGTCTTCGACCAGCAGCCCGCTGCGTTGATCGGTGCCTCCATCGCGTGCACGACCTCGGCGAACGTGGCGCCGGGTTTCACAGCCTTCAGACCCGCCTCGTAAGCTCTGCGCGCGACGGTCTCGCACTTCTGGTTGTCCGCATCGATCGGGTCGAGCGCGACGGACATCTGCACCTGCGCTTCCTGGCCGCCATACAAGGTATGGATCTCGGCCTGCACCATGTCGCCGCGCTGCACGCGGCGCGGCGCCTCGGCACGCAACAGCCAGCGCGGCGCGCCCCAGCCGATATTGGCCGGACCCGACTGCAGGCTGAGGAACGGATAGCGTGCATCGCAGCCCCAACGGTAGGTCTCGCGCATCATCTCGGCGTAGATCTCCGCTTCCGACACGCCCGGACGCGTGACGTTCGCCATCACGCGGCAGACGCGCTCGGCGACGCCCGCGGCGAAGCGCAGCAGTGCGATCTCTTCGGCGCTCTTGACCAGCATGAAATCCGTGTACGCCTGGGTGAAGTCCTCGAAAGTCGCGCCCGGCAATCCCTTGCTCAAGCTGTTCCAGAAGCCGAGCGGCAGCAGCCCCTCCATCTCGCCCGGCGCAGTCGGTCCCAGGCCGACGAGGCCGATGCGTCCCTGCGCGAGGCCCTTCTCCTGCAGTACGGCGGCGACCTTCGCGCCGCCGAATCCGACGCGCCAGTCGCTGACCCAGGGTGCGCTGCCGCGCGCGGCGCTCTCCAGCATGCGCGACAGGCGGCCAGTGGAGAACGCCAGCAGCACGGGCTCGGACGCAGCCGGCAGTACGACGTTCGAATCGAGGAAGTCGTCGATGAGATAGCTCTCGAGGCGCTCGCGCCCCTGGAAGCTGCCCACCACGATGGCATCGAGGCCGCGCGAGCGCATCACCGCGCGCAGGCCGCTCCAGCGCCGGTCGCGCTCCTTCAGGCTCAGCACCGGACCGGGGACAGGCGCGGCCGCGTTCATGGCTGGCCCGCGAGGGCCCGCAACTGCCAGTCCACCTCGACGTGCGGCCGCACGTCGACGATCTCGGCCTTGCGCTCCCCCGCCGGGGCGCCGCGCTGGCCCCACGCGGAAGGACCCATGCCGTCTTTGCGCTGCCAGGCTTTGGTTTCCTTCCCTTGCGCGAATGCTTGCAACTCGCGCCGCCAGAGCTTGCGCAGCGCGATCACGCCCACATCGGCAAGACCCGGATGATCTTTGCTGCGGTCGGCGATGCGCCCCTGGCCGAGCTGCGCGATGTCGTCCTGCAGCCGCACCAGGTCGCAGCGCTTCGGGTCCACCTCGCGCAGACCAAGCCTGCCCGCCAGGATGTCTTCCGCCAGGCGCTGGTGCGCGAGGTCGATCTCGCTGCGCCGTGCCTGGCGCCGCGCGCGGATCCGTACCAGCGCCTCGCCCGCAGCGGGCACGCGGTGCAGGCTGAATTGCATGTGCGAGACGTCGTCGATCGGCACCCACCAGAACAGCGACTCCTGCCAGAGGATTTCCGGGTCGTTGGGCAGCGCATACATGTGGAATATGTTCGGCATGCCGAAGTGGTTGGTGCGCAACTGCCCGTCCTTTGCGCGCCGGAAGCTGTACTCCACGCCCCAGTCGCTCTCCTCGGCGCTGAGCGAACGCCCGAGGCCGATGCCCGAGAAGGCCCCGACGTTGTCGCCATGAACGTACCCGACGTGGCTCATGTCGAGCGCGTTTTCCAGGTTCTGGTAGTAGTTGCAGCCGCGCTGGTAGGAATCGATCTCCAGCAGCCCGTCGAAGCATTCGAACTCCGGGTAGAGCGGGAACGCGGGCGGCGCCTCCTCGCCCAGGCAGGCGAACACGAGGCCGAGGTATTCGCGCACGGGATAGCTGCGGATGCGCACCTTGGCGCAGAAGCGCGACTCCTCGGCGGGCTGCTCCACGCACTGGCCCGCCGCGTCGAACTTCCAGCCGTGATAGAAGCAGCGGATCGCATCTCCTTCCACGCGGCCCGCCGACAGGCGCGTGCCGCGGTGCGGGCACAACCCGTCGACGAGGTGCAGCGCGCCGCTCGCACCGCGGTAAAGGGCGAGCGTCTCGCCCATGATGCGCAGCGGCTTCGCGCTGCCCGGCTCGATGTCCGCGCTGTGGTAGACCGGTTGCCAGATGCGCCGCAGGTAGCGGCCTGCGAGCGTGCCCGGACCCGTGCGCACGATAT